>CAZKIZ010000012.1:0-21676 GCA_964552935.1 uncultured Rhodohalobacter sp.
AAAAGATCAGTAGCATTAAAACCGGAAACAGAGTGTGCTTAAACTTATGTATGGTAGTTATATCCATCATTTCGGTCCGTTTAGTATTAAATATTTATTTGTATATAAGTTCTGAATTCCCATTCACGGCCATTATCAAATCCGGAAACAAGACTGGGATCGGGAACGAAATTACCATTACCGTTGGCTGGTAGTGCCGGTGCGTATCGCGGCGAGAATTGATCGAGTGTTCGCCAGGTGCCGCGTACACCAATTCGTGTTGTGGGCATATCAATCCAATCAGGATTAGATAGAGTGGTAGAAACGTCACCCATTAGCTGCAGTGGAAATGTGAGGTTAAAATCACGATGATAGTCATAGGGACCCCAGTCATCTACTTTTGCGAATGTATGAAGCCTTATTTTTTTGTAGATCATTCGTAAATCCATCCCGTAGCGATTTACGGTTCGGTCGTCACTTCCGTTAGCCTGGGCCGGACCACCGTAAACATTGGCGATTACGCCGAAATCCCGGCTCGGTTTTGAAACAATTCTTGCATGTACTTCCCAAAGGTCTTTTGGATCTGGAGCACCGTCGAAAGCAAAGGTTGTGCGGCCATCAGGTAAAATACCGATCGCTGCATCCTGGGTGGTCGGCAGATGTCGGTATACAAATCCTGCACTGATCGCAAAATCAGCATCTTCAGTGCGGTCGCTGTCCCAGTCGTACATAAACGTAGCTGGTGTAGGATCGTAGGTAATAAGGAGCTCTCCGGCAATTTGCTCTCTGTTGCCTCTTACTACAAATGGATCGTCAAGTATATTTCTTGGCCTTCCGGGGGCTGCAACATCCGATGGAATTGGGCCCTCGATAGGCTGCTGCCATAAAAAATTAGGTGCAATTTGAAAGTTTCCAAGCATGTATGTGAAGCCTGTGAGGAAATTGTATTGGTTTCCACTGCCGCTGTCTTTAAGCCGCCAGCCGGTGTAGGTCAGTGTTTGATCTGCTCCGCCATCCGCAACCAGACCCATTACCGCCGATTGAGCATACCAGTTGAATCTTCCGCCTTCGTATGTGAGTTTCAGTTTACCACCCCAGTTGTCTTCCGGTTTAATCTCATCCTGGTAAACAGAGAAGCTGCCATCGTCTTCCTCGCGTGCAATCTGGAATTGTCTGCCGTTCAGTGGCTGACCTCCCCATATACCACCGGCCTGGACTCCAAAGCTTCCAAAATCTCTGTCTACATGAAGTGTAACTCTTCTGGTTTTTGGCCTTGGAATTGCAAAAGAGCTCTCAATAGAGCCTTGCTCGGCAATATCTTCATGGAAAATGCCTGTTATGTCGTAATTATTGAGGGTAGTGGAATATTTCAGTAAAACAGCCGGGTTTGCACCCCACCAGAGTTCAGGACCGAACGCCATTTTAAACCCGTCGAAGCTTCGTTTTCCAGTAAGTTCAAAACCAAGTGGAGCTAAACCGTTATAAATATCGATCTGGTCGCCGTAGTTTGCTTCAGGATATAGGTTGAAGAAATCTCCCTCATAAGCCCAGTGATAGTGACCGGTCCGATAAAATCCATCGAGATCAAACATTCTGTGATTCCAGCTGTAGCTTGCCTGGTAAACTTTAAGTCTGTTGATCGACTGTAAGGTGATTTCTTCATTTTCCCTGTTTACCACATCCACAGGCCGTCCGCGATTTTCGTAGAAAATTTCGTCGATTGGGTTCTGCGCAACATTGCCCAGTATATTAAATTCAATATTTGCCCTGACGTTAGGTGCGGGCTGAGCTTCCACTCCCACATAGAAAGACTGCATGTGGTCGAACCCGAGCTGATTGGGGTATGTTCGGGTATTTGGATCTGCTTCACTGGGAGTGGTTAATAAGCTCCCACCAGTGTTGAAAGTTTTAAAGTCTGCTGTAAATCTGCTGAGTCTGATTTTACTATTTCGCTCACTCTCAAGGGCGCCTCGGTCACCTCTGGCAAGTAATCTGGCATTTGTGACTGATATGTTATTAAAGTGCCGCTGAAGGTCTTCCATGGTTGTGCCTTCTGAGTATGGGTCAAACTCATGTGCCTCTTTGATCACATAATAGGCAGCTCTTGGATAGAGGTCATAAAATCCCATGCTATTGGTAGGGCCTTTAGCGGTAATTCCAAACCACTCCTCATTCATGTTGTTTTCTCCTTCAACATAATCGAACTGGTAGCCGGCATTTGCCCACGAAGCTTCTGTATTGTGAATATCTAAATCCACGGTCTGCCCGTGCTTCCACCATCCGTCACTAAATTGAAAAGTGAAGCCCCCAATGGAGTTGTTGGCTCTTCCCATACCAGCAGAGTTTTCGTAGATATCTTTCCAGTTGCTCAGTTTATAGCGAGCCTGTGCTGCCTGATCTTCCTGATTGGTACGTGCATTAAAAGCGTCTGACCCAAACTCTGTTAACAGGACCGGTTTACCGTACTCATCTCTGACCCTGTCGTATAGATCAGTAAATGTAAAACCGCGATACGTATTGGTTCCGAAAATGTCCATATCAGGTACTTCTTCAACAATAATGTCCATAAATAGAAGATCTCCATTTGCCATAGCGATCGGCCGGTTTCCATCAATTTCTTTCATAGCTATAGCTGCATCATTAAAGAGCTCATACATGTACCGGGCTCTGATGGTTGACTCCCTGTCTTCAATTGGAATATCTTCTGTTTCGGCTCCTCCCCAGAACAGCCCGTAGTTATTTTCATTTCCAAGCAGATAAAGCAGGAGGCCGCGCGTATCCTGGTATTCTTGGGCTAGCTGAGTAACCTCACTGAGTAACAGATTTCTTACCCTCTCGTCCGAGTATTCGGTATTTGCCATCCAAGATCCATCAATTGTAAGGCCATATCGCCCGAAAGAGTGATTAAGCATCGTATATATTCCATAGTTATCATATATATACTCAATCCACTCTTTCGGTATACCCGTATATACACGAATTGCATTGACGCCCATATTTTGGAGCAGTCCCATCTCATTGTCTAATGCTTCCTGTATAAACTCAGGTGATTCATCCCAGATGCTGTAGTTAAAATTGGTACCAATTGGGAAATAGTCCCAGTTCATACCATTTACCATGAGGGGTTCATTATTCACCAATAATTTCCAGCCATCTGCATCTTCAACAACTTCAATTGTGTCTGATTGAGCATGCAAAGAGATAAATGAACCTGAAAATAAGATTGCTAAAATTATGAGTAGTAACGGCTTTTTCGCTTTCATAAGATTATTTTAGTGATAAAATTTAGGCGCTGGAAGGGCTTTTATTGTTAACAATAACTTAATCTTTTGGTAAATATGATGCAAATATTGAAAATAAATTTCTTTATTTTGCAGTAAATAAGAATTGGACTCACGTTTTGAGCGTATTTTTCTGCTTTATTTTGGGGCGGTTAATCCCTCCCGGTGCATCATCGGGTGCTTTGGGGGTTCTGTTAGGTGCTGGGGATATCAATATTGAGCTTCGCGGTGTAGAAGAATTTGCTATTTTATGTGCAGTGAAGTAGCAGGCTCCGGGTGAGAGAGCCTGCTTTGCGCTGCACAGTTGTATTGAGCTCCATTTCTGCTTGTTGGGAGGTGGGTCTAATAATTACCGTAAATCCTGTCAGGGATTTGTGAGGTGGGGATTACCGCAGGCGTTGCTGTATATAGCTAAATGTTGTGATTGAAGAGTTGGCAGAGATTGTTGCAGCAGGGTTGTGTGGCTTATAGATAGTTGGAGGTCTGATTATAAAATGAAAAAATTTCCCATTTATATAAAAAATATTGCATACATATGAATAAGAAGTCCACATCAAAGGTTACACTTAAGGATATTGCAGAAGATACCGGGTTTTCAATATCTACAGTTTCCAGGGCATTAACACGGAGTGGAAAAATAAGTGCTGAAAACGAAAAGAAAATTTTTGAGAGTGCAGAACGTCTTAACTATCCTGTCAAAAAAATAGACACCCCTCTGGACCTGAGAAAAAGTATCTTTATTGCGCTCATCACCCGATTCCACATAGGGGAGTTTTATTCTTCCTTCTATAGTGGTTTCGACACGGCTACGAAAGATACGAACACAAGCATAGCACTGCTCAATGTATCGAACGCTTCAGTTGACGAGATTACACTGATTAATGAGCTGCATAAAACCAATTTTGACGCGGCAATTGTATTTCTTCCAGACTTTGACCAGGGTAATTACAAGGATCTTATAGAACAGACAGACCCTAAGTTTCCAATCATTTCTGTGGCGCCTATTGCGAACCCTGTCATGGATACAATTACATTTGATACATACAGAGGGGGGCATTTGGTGGCAGACCATTTCCAAAAACAGGGTTTTAAAAAACTTGGTATCATAAACGGGCCTCAAAATAAATCTGAGGCCATGCTGAGAAGAAATGGGTTTGTTGATTTTATTGAATCAAATAGTGAGATGGAACTTGTGTGGCAGTTTGACGGGGATTTCGAGAACCGGTCCGGTCATGAGGCTTTCCAGAAGTACCAATCCTCTTCAAACAAGCCGGATGCAATTTTTTGCGGAAACGACTCAATGGCTGTAGGATTTATTCAAAGTGCACTGCACAATGGAGTAAGCATACCGGAGGATGTAGCAATTGCCGGATATGATGATCTGCCGGTTTGTGAATACAACTCTCCGTCGATTACTTCTGTACACACGCCTTTCGAAATGCTGGGTAAAAAGGCCATTAAGTATCTTCTTGAACGTTTGAAAAGCGACAGTTCAGATTATGTACATGAAGGTTACGTAAGTATGGTTCCGGTATCTTTATCTGAAAGAGAGAGTTCTGTAAAAGCGGCTCAGGATGAGGGAGGAGCAAATTCCTGAACGGGTTGAAGCGTGAAGGTACCTAAACCGACACTCATCATTTTCAAATGAGTGAGGGCGGTTTCAGGTCTTATAGTATTGACCCGGTTATTCTGCAGCAGCTGTAGCCGCCGACCAACCGTCGGTATTTACACAGCTACAGCTTCCTTACTAAAAAATTCCTGAATCGTCGTCTTGTACAGCGGTTTTCCTATCAGTGTTGCGGAGGTGCACTCCGTAATTTCAACGGCTACGTAATCTCCTTTTTGATACTGTTCTCTGTCGAATACCACCATCTTGTTGGTGTCGGAGCGGCCGCTGAGCTGTTCGTCAGATTTTTTACTGGTTCCCTCAGCCAGTACAATATGGATGTTGCCGATCTCATTTTTATTTCGCTTCTCCTGGATCTCCATCTGCTGTTTGATAATCTCAGAGAGCCGACGCTTTTTCACCTCTTCGGGCACATCATCCTCATATTTTCTATGTGCAAGTGTTCGCTCACGTTCACTGTAGGCAAACATATAGGCAAGGTCGTACTCCACTTTTTCCATCAGAGTCATAGTGGCCTGGTGCTCCTCTTCCGTTTCTCCGCAAAATCCGGCGATGATGTCGGTAGACAGAGAAACGCCCGGAATAATCTCACGCATGCGGTCGGTCAGTTTCAGGTACTGTTCGCGGGTGTAGGGGCGCCGCATCCGCTCCAGCATGGTGTCGCTGCCCGCCTGTGCGGGAATGTGAATGTAGTTACATAAATTGGGCCGTTCGGCGATCAGGTGCAGAAGCGGCTCAGGAAAATCTTTGGGGTGGGGTGATGAAAATCTGAATCGCATCTCCGGATCCACCTTGCTGGCTTCATCCATCAGGCGGGTGAAATCGATATCCTGGTACTTGTAGGAGTTTACGTTTTGTCCAAGGAGCGTCACTTCCTTGTAGCCCTGATCACTTAGCTGCTGAACTTCCCGCAGGATGCTCTCCATCGGGCGGCTTCGCTCGCGTCCGCGGGTAAACGGCACTACGCAGAAGGCGCACATGTTGTCGCACCCGCGCATGATCGACACAAAGGCGGTCAACCCGTTTCCGCTGGTTCGGACGGGGGTGATGTCGGCATAGGTCTCCTCGAGCGAGAGAAGCACGTTTACAGCTTTTCGGCCGTCGTCCACTTCAGCCAGCAGATTGGGAATGTCGCGATAAGCATCCGGGCCTACAACAATATCCACAAGCTGCTCCTGGTCGATAATTTTCTCTTTCACCCGCTCGGCCATGCAGCCCATCACGCCGACGGTTAGATGCTGCTTCTCCTTTTTGATCGACCGAAACTCTTTCAAACGATTCCATACGCGCGTTTCTGCATTTTCGCGGATTGAGCAGGTATTTACGAAAATGATGTCGGCTTCTTCTGCGGATAGCACGGGAGTCATCCCGTCTTCAATCAATATAGAGTTTACTACCTCTGTATCGGCGAAGTTCATCTGGCAGCCGTACGTTTCGATATAGAATTTTTTGTCAGGCATAAGTCAATCTCTGTTCAGTTTTTCAGAAACCTAAGATAACGATCTTCAGGCAAGGTATAAATCAGATTATCGTTTAATTACCGGATTCGTCAGTAACCGAAATGAGTTCAACATCAAAAATGAGAGTTGCACCGGGATAGATTCCGCGCGGCGGACTGTCGCCATACGCAATGTTAGCCGGCAAATACAGCTCATAACGTGCTCCTTCCTGCATAAGCTGCAGCCCCTCAGCGAAACCTGAAATAACTCCGTCTACCGGAAATTGAGCGGGATTGTCAGAGTCTCTTGATGTGTCAAATGTATCGCCGTAAATAAATTTGCCGGTATATTCAACCTGCACAACAGAGTTTGGACCGGGTGTTTCACCGTCGCCCTCTTCAATTACTTTGTACTGCAGTCCGCTTTCAGTTACTATAACATCTTCATTCAGTGCGTTCTCTTCCAGGAATACCGGATCGATGCTGTTGTCGTGAATCAATTCAACTTCGTAGATAAGAGTGGCGCCCCGGGGAATTCCCTGCGGAGGATTGTTGCCGTAGGCAAGGTCGGCGGGAAGTACAAATTCGTATATGGCCCCTGTATTCATGAGCTGCATACCTTCACGCAGACCGGTAAGCAATTCGTTTACATCAATCATAGTGGGCGTTTCCTGTTCATAGGAGTTGTTAAACACCTCACCATCAACAAATGAACCGATAAAATGAATTACGATTGCAGATTCGTCCGTGGGCTGAGCGCCATCGGCATCTTCAATGATTCGATACTGAAGGCCGCTTTCTGTAACGGTAACCCCTTCGCGTTCAGCATTTTCTTCCAGAAACTCGAGATCAGGGGTATTGTCGTACTCTTCGAACTCAGGGCCGGTAGAATCGAGGCACGAAATAAGGAGCAGTGAGAGAACGGTGGTAAAAAGAAGCAGGGAGTATTTTTTCATGTCAGGTGTAAATTTTATGTCAAATATAGAAAATGGATTCGGACTATGGGGTACGTGACCGGGTTAAGATCGATCTGAGAGTAAACAGAGCGGAGTTAACTGGTTTGTGGCAACGAACGCAGATGCTGTTCCATTGCGGGAAAATCTGTGGAAAGATGGCGATCCAGTTTAGCGGGCAGATCGTCGTCATAAAACCCGGCTTCTGTTGACTCTGCCCAGAAAGCGCGTTGTTTGTCGAGCACGGGGATGAGTTCATCAATCTGATCTGCATCAAAAAACAGGATGCTCCTGTGTAGCTCTTCCAGTCCGTCCTGAATCTGCTTTGCAAGCATTACTTTGAACGATGCTCCGGCATCAGAATACTCCGCAGCCGAGTCGAGATACATATTTTGCAGCCCGAAAAGGTTGAGTCTGATGTTTCGATAGGTTTGAAGACAATCCTCGCGTTTTACCGTCTCAGCCGCCTGTGTGCGGTAGTAATGAAAATTGCGCATCAGTCTTTTGCCGGTACCCAAACTCATGGCTGTGACGGCTGCTGCAAATTGGAATGTGCTTCGATTTTCGTTCAGTTTGGCCATTTTTCGGGGTTGGCTCTCCAGCGATTTAAAAGGTCGATATCATTTTCATGAATTTTACCCTCTTCAAGGGCAACGTCAATCAACGTTTTGTAATCGGTAAGCGTATATACCGGAATGTTATGCTTGGTGAACTTCTGGTTCGCTTTGTCGAATCCGTAGGAAAATATGGCAAGAATTGCGCTAACATCAGCCCCGATAAATTTCAGTGCCTCAACAACCGATATCACCGACCCGCCTGTTGAAATCAGGTCTTCAATGACAATGGTGGATTGTCCTTTGTCAACGCCGCCTTCAATCTGATTACCAAGCCCGTACGCCTTGGCTTTGGCGCGCACATACGCAAGAGGGAGATCCATGCTGCCGGCGACCCATGCTGCATGCGGAATGCCCGCGGTAGCTGTTCCGGTGATCACATCCGGCTTTTCAAGATGGCCCTCAATAATTGAGATGAATTGTTGTGCTATCAGTTTTCTTATTTTGGGATACCGGAGCGTGAGCCGGTTATCACAGTAGATGGGTGAATTCCATCCCGAAGACCACGTAAACGGATCGTTTGGACGCAAGAGTACGGCGTCGATATCGAGCAGTAGTTTTGCAATTTTACGTGAAAAATCGCGATCTAAGATAGTGTGTGAATTTATTGTATCAATCATATAGCGTAATTCTGTAGTAGACTTTTCTTTCTTCTGAAGACCGGCCGTTAAGACTTCCCGTTCTTTTTTACCCGGAAAGCTTTTCAGTTATTTAAATAAGTGATATTAAGTAGATAACGGCAATCAGGCTCAATGATGCGTATAACCCCGCAAGAAGATCATCCATTAATATACCATATTTTCCGGGAAATTTCTCCACACGCTTAACACCAAGCGGTTTTGTGATATCAAAGAGGCGGAACAGCAGAAAACCGCCAAGCAGAATAGTGATGCTGAGTGGCGCTTGTAGCAGCGGAAGAGCAACGGCAAAAACCAGGCCTTGTCCGGCACACTCATCCATAACGAATTCGCCGGGATCATCTCCCAGCTTTCTGATAGCTGCAGGTGCGGTAACGATGGACAAGACAGAGGCAAAAGCAGTAAGAATCAGAATACCGGCAGTACCGCCAAGCTGGTAAGCCGCCACGATGAATGGGAGAAAAAGAAGGCTTCCCCAGGTTCCGGGGGCTTTGGGCAGGTAGCCGGCGCCAAATAGTGTGCCAACCAGAAGAAAAAAGGAGTCTGTGGTTCCTGCGCGGGTCATTTGCTGTCAGAAGTAAGGAGATTCCGGTTTACATAGAGGTATTCTACACCGGAATAGACCGTAATGGCTACCACTCCCATCATTCCCCAATAGAGAACGTCAGTTGAGAAAATCGTTGCAACAATTTCTGATGTTGTGCCCGGAATCAGCATCAGAAAACCGAGCAGCAGTGCCAGGTAAAGATAGATCATCTGGATAGCCGTTTTTGCTTTTGCGGTTTTTCGGGTCTCCATAGTGATACCCTTCCGATCGGAGTAGATGCGCAGAAGAGTAATGATTACATCCCGAAAGACAATCAAGCCGATGGCCCACCACGGAAACTGGGTGGGATCCAGGAAAGGGAGGCATATAAAACCTGCAAACGTTAAAAATTTGTCTGCCAGCGGATCCAGGAATATCCCAAAATCACTTTCTACCTCGTAAAGACGCGCATAGTAGCCGTCGAAATAGTCGGTGAGTGCGGCAATTGTAAATACAACCAGGCTCAGGCCGCGCAATAAAAGATCGTCCTGGATGAACAGGAACAGAAATATCGGCGCCATCACCAGGCGAATTGAGCTGAGTATGTTAGGTAATTTATCCACGCTTTAAAGTAACGGTGTATAGGGTAACTTGTTAAGAAGAATTTCAGAACAAATTTCATCGTCGGTCGCCAAACTCCTATTTTCTTCATCATGAAAATATCACACATCATCTCAATAGGCAATGAACTCCTGATCGGAGATACCGTAAACACAAATGCATCGTGGATTGGACGTTTCATGAATGCAGAAGGGTTTGAGGTAGAACAGGTCATTACGCTGCCGGACCGCTACGACCTGCTTAAGAATCAGCTTAAAATGAGTTTTGAACGGGCTGATTTCACCCTTGTAACGGGCGGATTGGGGCCAACTCACGACGATATTACAAAAAAAGTGGTGGCTGATTTGTTCGAGTCTGAACTTGTAACGGATGCGAATGTTCTGGAGCACATCAAAGAAATTTTCAGGAGAAGAGATTTTGTTTTCAGTCAGTCAAATGCCGACCAGGCACTCGTGCCGGATAACTGCAGCGTACTTTTCAATAAGAAAGGAACGGCCCCGGGGCTCTGGTTCCATGAGAATGGCCGCGTACTTGCAGTTCTGCCGGGCGTGCCGCATGAAATGAAATACCTTGTTGAGAATGAGATCAGGCCCAGGCTCGAGAGTGTATTCCCGGACCGGACAGTAAAGTCTATACAATATTTCCACACTGCCGGCGTACCGGAAAGTACACTCAGTGATGAGGTGATTGGTGATCTATCTGAATTTTTAAATAATGGTCTCGAAGTGGCGTACCTTCCCAATCCCGGCGGCGTTAAGGTCCGTGTGGAATTTGAAGGAAAAAATCCGGCTTCCGCTGAGGAGGAAATGCTTAAATTCCGCCGCATGATTCTGAGCCGGGCATCGGATGTTATTTTTGGAGAAGGCAGAGACTGCAGTTTGAGCTCCGTTTTAGGTGATCTGCTTGCCAAACAGGGCAAAACTATATCAGTAGCTGAAAGCTGCACCGGGGGACGTCTTGCCGATACAATTACAAACATCCCGGGATGCAGCCGATATATGCTCGGAGGGATAGTTGCATATGCAAATGAAGTAAAAGTGAATCAGTTAATGGTGTCGGAAATGGATTTGAATGAGCATGGGGCAGTGAGCTGCCCGGTTGCTCTGCAGATGGCGAAAGCAGTTGCAGAACGAACAGGTTCTGATATAGGCGTCTCTACAACAGGCGTTGCCGGACCCGGCGGAGGCACGGCAGAAAAGCCTGTGGGTACTGTCTGGATGGGGTTTTGGATAGAGGGTGAGCACTTCGCCCTCAAAGCCGTGCTTACCGATGATCGGGAAATAAATAAAGAGCGAACCGTAATGATTGTGCTTGAAACGATCCGGCGACACCTTAAAGGGATTGCTCACCATCCGTATAATCTCACCCCGGTATATTCTTGATCTACTTTCTGCTCCATATTGTCCTCTTTAGCACGGCGCTGCAGGATACGGTGCCTCAGACTGCCCCGCCGGATACGCTGGAGCTGGAAACCGTTGTGCGGGATACCCTGAACGGCGAAACAGAAATTCCGGAAGAAGCTGTTATTGAGGAGCCGGAAGAGCTGATACCGGTACATGTATGGAGATATGAAAATTTACCAGGGTTTGAAACGCAGATGACCGACAGCACGCTCAGATGGGTAAACATGCTGAGCCTTACCCAGCACTACTCACGCAGGCCGGGGGGAATTACATACAGAACAGGTACGCTGGGCCGCATGGACGGTATTGATCTGCACACATTTGAAAATCAACATTTCGATGCGGTGCTCAACGGTTTAAGCATTAACGATCCGCTGACCGGAGCCGTTAACTGGAATCGTGTGCCCACGCACAAAATCATGCTGCTGGATGAGTCAGATTACGGGCCAACCTATCGATCGGAGCTTCGTTTGAGGGATCACTACCTGGTGAAACCGCGCACCTATTTGAATTTTGATGAGAGCAGCTATGGCTTCCGCAACCTGGAGTTTTCAGCGACGCATAACATCAATCAAAAAACAAATATTGAGCTTTCGTACTGGGACAGAAGAGACGGCATTGGGTACCGCCGAAGCGGTGTGGAGGGGAACCAGATTGTTTTCAAGGGATATCATCAGCTGTCCCCGCAGTGGCTTATCCGGCTGGGATACATTAGTAATTCGCTGGAACAGGAGCAGTCTTTTGGTTACGTGGTTCAGGATCCGACACTTTTCACTTTCAACCCGTTTGTGGAGACGCCCAATCAGTTGAGTGCTGAATCGGATGAATCATCAAAAGACATTTACCTGCAGGCGCATTACCGGGAGTCCGGCAGCGGCAGGGTTAAATCTCAATTTGGGCTGCACTACCAGTCTGATGAACGGAGGCTCCGGTTTAGCGCAGATTCGGTGGGTACAAATTTCAGAAATATTGAGCTCTATGCCCGCCACAGAATTGGCGGGGAACGGGCGGCACTTTCCGCTACAGCGCGCCCATTTTTCCTTGAGAACCGCACGGAGCAGCTTAATGAAAACCGGTGGTTAGGTGTGAAAGGTGATATTGACGGACGGATTTACAGCGGGATGGGTATTACACTATTAGCGCAGGGCGGCGGATTCGTCCGGGACGATTCAAGGTATGAACTCTACAGCGGGGCGAAGGTACAGTGGGATATCTTACCCGGTTTTGAAGTGTCGGCGTTTGGAGGGTACTCGAACCGGTCACCCGATCTGCAGGCTCTTTACTGGCAATCAAATACGTTCTCAGGGAATGCAGAACTGTTGAACGAAGAGTCGGTAACCGGCGGCGCTGAGGCGGTAATTGGGCTGGGAAGATATTTTTCGGTTGGGGGAAGGGCTGATTACAGGGAAACCGTGAATGGTGTTTTTGTAGATTTGCTGTCTCAGGCACAGGGAGAGTTCGTAAATATTGATCCATTTGCTACACTTTCGGCCAGCAGCTGGCTCGATCTTGAGTCAACACTTTTTGAGGGCATGGTTTCAGCAACGTATAAGACGTATCAGTCGTCCATTTCCGATAATCCGATCAACCAAGGGTTGCAAACAGGTGGTGATAAAGTATGGCTGAAAGGGAATTTCTACTGGAAGAACTACCTGTTTGATCGGGCCACATTTGTAAAAGCCGGTGTCGTGGGGATGTACTCTCCGAACTTTATGCGCGGAGCGGAGTATATTGTACCGCTGAACCGATGGCAGCACGGCACGGACGACTTTTTTAATCCTCCCTACAGCAGGGTAGATATTGACGTTTCTGCCAGGGTGCGCTGGCTGATGGTCTTATTGAGATGGGAAAACATATTTGATCGCGTTACACAACCGGGATACTTTGAAACAGTTGGGTACCCGATGCCTGAGCAGCGCTTTATTTTTGGACTACGGATTTTATTCACAAATTAATCGATAGAAATGAGTTTTAGTTACCTGATAAAAGAGGGCGTAGCAGGCCTGTCACGCGCCAGGCTGGCGGCATTTACCTCCATATTCTCACTTTTCCTTGCAGTTCTGCTGATCGGTGTGCTGTCCAGGGTAGGCTTCAATGCTTTTGAAGTATCGCAGATGCTTCGGCAGCAGGTGGAGGTTGAAGTGTATCTGCAAAATATTGACACACAAACGACAAACGATCTTCAGAGGAGAATTGAGAGTGAGCAGTTTGTAAAAGAGCTGAGCTATATTTCAAGAGACAGCGCCTCAAAGATTTTTCAGGAGGAGTTCGGAATGGGAGGGGAAGCGATGGCGGAACTGAACTTCCTGCCCGCCTCATTTCGGCTGAAAATGTCCGATCAGGCTACGGCTGCACAGATCGATTCGCTGATTCAGGTCGTAAACGAATACCAGGGTGTGGATGAAGTACAGTTCAACCTGGCGCTATTGGAGATCCTGGAGGCGAGAACCGACCAGCTTGCAATAGGCGGAGCTGCTATAGGTCTGTTTATCCTTTTCATAGCTATGATATTGGTCTTTAACACAATCAGGCTAACGATCTACGCCAAACGAGATCTGATCCGGGCCATGAAGCTGGTGGGTGCCACGAACGGTTTTATTCGCCGGCCGTTCCTGGTGGAGGGGCTGCTGCAGGGGATCATCGCCGGTACGGCGGCAGCTGGTGTGATCTTTATACTGTTTGAGTGGCTGGTTCCGGCCTACCTTTCGCAACTCGGGGTTCTGAGCTGGCCGTTTGGCAGGTGGTACTATTTGATCGGCGGAGTTGTTCTGCTGGCCATGCTGATGGGGTGGTGGGGAAGCCGCTGGGCCGCCCGAAAATTTATCAAAGACACAAAGATATATTCATAAGCATGTAATAAAGATCTCTCGCAACGGCGCAAAGGCGCGACGTTTCTCCCGGTTTAGGTTTATTAAAGTTTAATTTTAGCTTGTATGCATCTTTATCCATTATTTGGAACCCTCCATGATTTCACTTAAAAACGATACTCCAAATTATCGTTTCTGAATGGTTCCAAGGCATCACAAAAACCGTTGCGCCGCCGCGCCGTTGCGAGAAAAAACAGATCAATCAGAAGCAGAGAGGCTCTTTATCTTATCTCCCGATTCCTGTCGCTTTTCGCACTCATCTTTGTTGTTGCAGGTTCCGAAAAGGTGCAGTGAGTGGCCGTCAATTTTGAAGTCGTAAATTTGCTCCATCAAACGCTGAATTTCAAGAATTCGAGGATCACAGAACTCAATCACCACGCCGCACTCCTTGCAGATCATATGATCGTGCTGCTGATATGCGTAGGAACGCTCGTAGTAGTACTGATTTTTCCCGAACTGCTGGCGCTGTACAAGCCCGCACTCAATTAAGAGGTCGAGCGTATTGTAGACCGTGGCACGCGACACACGGGTGCCGGTATTCTTCATATTGAAAAAGATATCATCCGCATCGAAATGTCCCTCAGATCGGTAGATCTCTTCCAGAACCATAAAGCGTTCCGGAGTTTGTCGCTGATTTCTTTCCTTCAAATATGTACGGAATATCTCTTTGACAAGTTGAATAGTATCTTCGTGTGCAGGATGTGCCATGATAAAATGAGATTAACTGTTAAATCCGGTGAACGATAGAGCATTAAACGGTTTTGTTTTTGCTGTCGTATCGTTTTTCTTATAAATAGTAATAACGCTATTAAATATGAGCAGAAATTTTATCTTATGCTCTATCTACCATACATATACCTAAATTGATCGCTATGTCTACAATCGTTGCTTTTGAAACCATCACTGATCTGTACAAGAATCTAGTATTAAAATACGAAAATTCTGATAAAACGGCGTTCGCCTATAAACCGTCTCCGGACGAAGGGTACAAACCGATCACCTGGAGGGAAGTTCACGATGATGTTACCTCGATAGCCAGCTACCTGCTTGATCAGGGTGTGGAGAAAGGGGATCGTGTAGCTATACTTAGTGAGAACAGGTACGAATGGGCTGTCGTGGATCTCGCTATACAGGCTGTTGGCGCTATGAATGTGTCTCTCTATGCAACACTTCCGCCGGGCCAGTGCGAGTATATCCTGCAGGATTCAGAGGCGAAAATTTTCTTTGTCTCCACCGGAATACAGCTGAAAAAGGCGATTGAAGTGTTCGATAACTGCAAAGATCTGAAGCAGGTAGTCGCTTTTGATGAACCGAAGGTTCAGGATTACATTGAAAAGAAATACGTTAAACTGTACGATACTGTCTGCACAGCAGGGTCGAAAGCGGAGCCTCAGCAGGCGGAAACCCTTAAGAAGAGGATGAAGGATATCTCACCGGAAGATATTGCAACGCTCATCTACACGTCGGGAACCACGGGCAAACCGAAAGGAGCTATGCTTACTCAGCGGAATATTGTGAGTAATGTTAAAGCGGCCCACGAGGCGATTTCCATTGGCGAAACGGACCGGTGCCTTTCATTTTTACCGCTGTGCCACTCCTTTGAGCGAACCGGCGGATACTATGCAATGATGGCCGGCGGCGCAGAAATTTATTATGCCGAGAGCGTGGATACCGTTGCCAAAAATATGCTCGAAGCACACCCGACCATTGTGGTGAGTGTTCCCAGGCTTTTTGAAAAGATCTACAACCTGGTGAAAAAAAATGTGCAGGAAGGAAGTGCAATCCAGCAGTCGATATTCAATTGGGCACTGGATGTGGGCGAAAAGTACTGGCACGGAAAACGCGGTTTTGTCAGCCTTCAAAAAGCAATTGCCGATAAGCTTGTGTTCAGTAAACTCCACGAACGCACGGGTGGAAATATCAGGTTTTTTGTTTCCGGCGGTGCGGCGCTGCCGGCTGAAATCGGATCGTTCTTTATGTCTGCGGGCCTAAATATTTTGGAAGGGTACGGGCTTACTGAAACATCACCTGTGATGTGCTGTAACCGGTATGGCGAAGAAAAAATGGGTACGGTCGGTAAAGTGATTAATGGCGTTACGGTGGGTATTCAGCGGCTTGACGACAGTAAGATCATAGCACAGATCAGCGGAGAAGATTATCCAACTGACCTGACCTCTGAGCCGGGTGAGATTTTAAACCGCGGCCCCAACACCATGAAAGGGTATTGGAAAAATGATGAGGCCACAAAAGAGATGATTGATAGTGACGGGTGGCTGCATACCGGCGATGTGGGCCGTTTCGTAAACGGACGGCTTGAGATTACGGATCGTATCAAGCATATGATTGTGAATGCAGGCGGTAAAAACATCTATCCCGGACCGATTGAGGATATGTTCAAAACCAGCAAATGGATCGATCAGCTTGTGGTTGTGGGTGAAAAGCAGGCCTACATGGCGGCTTTGATTGTGCCAGATTTTGAGACGCTTGAAAGCTATGCAAAACAGAATAATATCAGCTACAGCGATATGGATGAACTTCTGAAGCACGAATCGATCATAAACCTGTTCAGTAAGGAGATCCGCTCGTTTTCAAAAGAGCTCGCCTCTCACGAAAAAATCAGAGACTTCAGACTGCTTCCCAGTGAGTTTACCGTTGAAACCGGTGAACTGACGCCAACCCTGAAGGTGAAGCGCCGCATTATTGAAGATAAATACGGCCACCTGATCGAGGATATATTTAAAGAGGATTAAAAAGGCGATGGGCAGACCTTAGAAACATGGTATGTCTGTTCTCTTATCAAACTACGTTCTCTAACGTAATCACCTACGAAATAGATCTTTACTCATCTATTGAACAGACATACCATGTTTACCCGGACTGGGAATCCTCAGGTTTCGTCCGACAATTCATATTTGACTTAACCTCAACCCGCATCTTCAAACTCAGTATCTGCTTTCGGCTTCTTACGGGCTTCGATAAATGATCGGATACCCGCTACGATAAAAAAGATGCAGATAATCGCCATCAAGGCCTGTCCGTAGGATGCTGCCGGCCGCTCAAGCTCACCGCCGCCAATCACGCCAAACACGTTCATAAGGCCTCCGAATGAGCCGCCCAGCCCAAGAATAGCGAGCAGAAGAGCTGCATGCATAACATGCTTTCGCATCGACTCCTTTTTACTGCCGAGTATACCAAGACCGACAAAGACGATTCCAAAAAAAGCGGGAATAAGTGCGGTTGCACTCGCTGCCCCTGTTAAAATGTAGGATGCAACTCCCAGTATGATCATTAAAATACCAACATATATAGATAGCTTAGACACAATAGTTCAGTTTAGTTGAGATGTTTGTTTAGGGTGCTCATAAAAGTCTTCACTCTTCGCCTGTTTACTCCGAGATCTCCGTGACCTGTACGGCTGCGGCTCGATAGGTGCAGAAGAGATTTGGTGCTGTTTTCGGCTTCAATCAGGATTGATACATCATCCCGAAAGCCAAACACAGGAATACGAAATACGGCATTGGTTTGAAGGGATTGTGAATCCCGATCAATTTCTTCAGCATTCATCCCTTCAAGCACACGAGGCAAGATATCGAAAAGTACGCCGGGTTCAACGGCTAATTCTTTGGTAATTCGCACACAGTTTGGCGAACCGGGACATTCGGGCAGCGGATTTTGGTCCGGCTGCAGATCATCCGGAAAATCTGATGGGGTGGATCCTTTCAGCGGCCCAACCAGGTTGAGAACAATCACAAAAGCAATAAACAGCAGGGCGGCAACGATCCAGGTCAATTTCATAGCAGGTGTTCGTTAGTGAATGTGACGGATCAGAAAACAAAATAGTTGGTAATTCAATTTCGTGTGCAGCTATTGATGTGTCAAACGTAAAGTGGCTGGAGATCTGACATTCCCGAAGCATCAGGATCAGCTTCAGGACCTGAAATTGCGGGAAATTTATGATTTTTACGATCTAATTATAATCTCATCATCTAAATGGATGGGTATTGATTCGAATAAAAGATCACTTATTTGACTGCGATATAGCTTCCCATTTTGCACCATCCTCAAGCCAACTACGGAGTTCGCCCAGCATGATCCTTTGTACCCCATAGCGTTCACTAAACTCTATTAATCCTCTGTTTCTGGTCACATCTTGTTTGTATAATACAATTTGTGGAATAGCGGGAAAGACATCATCTGCACCAAAAATAAATAATTCAGAGCCGATATTGGTCCATGAGTTGCCAAGGATCATTTCATCAAATTCACCGTTTTTTTGAAGGAAGTTGTACCCGATTTCAGTACTGTGATCAAGGGCTATTCCAACCGCTTTAAATGACCATCCGTGATCGTCTGCAATCATTGAAAATTTATTTTTCATCAGTTCCACAGCTTCCATGTTCTCCGGTAAGTGGCACGGCCCGCAATTTTCAGCTCCGATATAAACGGCTACAAATTGAGTGCCGTCAGGTTGATCGTTCCGGGCTTCATAGGCAGAATCCTGTGCATTCGTTGTGCTGAAAAGCAGTACAGAAAGAAGTAACAGAGAGAATGAAAAAAGAATGGGTTTTTTCATGAAATTGGTCCCCAGATAAATGATTAATAAGCTTGAAATATTTATATAATCACATTTATCAGAATACGTAAAAAAGTTTACTTATCAAGAGAAATAAACTGGTTAAACTCACCTCAAACGGAAGACTTTTCAATACACTCATCTACTGTGGCGGCCTCTTGAAGAATTTCAAGGTTTTTCTCGCGAATGAAGCCTGCCTTGCCAGCCTTCTGAATCATGAAGAGAAGAGGATCGTAAAATCCGTCGATATTCAGCAGCGTGATCGGCTTCTGAATGATCCCGATCTGGTTCCATGTGATAATCTCGAACAGTTCCTCCATGGTTCCAAAACCACCGGGCATCGCCACGAAGGCGGTTGCAAGATCGGCCATTTTAGATTTTCGCTCGTGCATGTCGCTCACGGTGATGAGTTCAGTGATACCGGTGTGAGCCACTTCTTTGCTAAACAGGTTGCCGGGAATGACGCCGGTGACACGTCCTCCGTTTTCCATGACGGAGTCGGCCAGTCTTCCCATCACGCCAAGTGATGAACCGCCATAGACCAGTTCTATATCTTGCTCAGCCATCTTTTTGCCGAACTCGTCCGCCGCGGTAAGGATGCTGGGGTTGTTTCCGGGAGATGAACCGCAGTATACACAAATTCTCATGAGGTCACTTTAGTCATGCGGTTCAGTACGTTTTCCAGCTTATCCAGGAAAAAGTGAATCTGTTTTTCTGTGTTATCTTTGCCAAACGAAATCCGTATGCTGGAATTCGCCAGTTTATCCGGCAGCCCGATTCCTTTCAGCACATGTGAAGGCTCAACTGCCCCGGATGTGCAGGCCGACCCGTTCGAGACGCAGATTCCCTCAATATCGAGGTTGAGCAGAAGCATCTCACCATCTAAACCTTTCTCATCCTCCGATTTAAACGCAAGATTGACAATATGGGGCACTCCATCGGACTTGGGCCCGTTGATCTGGTACAGGCCGCTGAGCCGGTCTTCAAGTCCATCGATGAGTGCTTTTCGGAGCTTTTTGTAGTGAGCACTGTGCTCCTCCACGTGCTCACTGCACTGTTTGAGCGCCTGTGCAAGCCCCACAATTCCTGCTACATTAGAGGTGCCTCCGCGCCGACGCCTCTCCTGTGATCCGCCCTGGAGCCACGGCAGCCACGGTGTCCCGTTTTTAACATAGAGCACACCGATGCCTTTCGGCCCGTAAATTTTGTGGCCGCTCATGCTCAAAAGGTCAATGCCCAGGTCTTTTACATTGAGGGGGAGCTTGCCCACGCTCTGAACCGTATCAGAGTGAAACGGAATCTTTTTTTCACGGCAGACCTCTGCAATCTCTTTGATCGGCAGGATAGTACCAATTTCGTTGTTTACATGCATCAGGCTGACTATGGCAGTATCGTCAGAAATGGCATCGGCAACCTGCTCAGGGGTGATATACCCCTCGCTGTCGGGATCGAGATACGTGACCCGGCACCCTTTCATTTTAAGGCTCTCCGCCGGGTGAATCACCGCATGATGTTCGATAGGTGAGGTGATGATCTCCGTTTTTCGTGTGGCATTCACCACGCCTTTGATCGCTGCGTTATCACTCTCAGTACCGCCGCTTGTAAAAATGATTTCTGACGGCTCAGCACCGATTAGTTTTGCAATCAGTTCGCGTGAATCTTCAATGGCCACCTTTGTTGCGCGGCCAAACTGATGGGCCGAATTGGCGTTGCCAAATTGGTTTTTATAAAAAGGAAGGATCTCCTCCAAGACCCTGTCATCAACAGGAGTTGTGGAGGCGTGATCAAAATAGATGGGTTCTGTTTGCGGACTGTTTTTCATGATGGTACAAAATATCGAAAATGAAAGTTAAAAACAGGTTTTCATCTGCGGGTTTGAATGCGATAAAATATTGAAAAGATAGCATTTCCAATCCAACCTCACTTCCCTTATTTTTTATTAGTAGGAAAAGTAATTAAACAACTTAAATTCAGGATTATGGCTAAGAAAACAATTAAAGACGTTGAACTAAAGGGTAAAACGGTTTTGATGAGGGTAGATTTCAACGTGCCAATCAAGGATGGAAAAATCGGAGACGATAACCGGATTGTTCAGGCTCTGGATTCAATTAACTACGTGGTGGAGCATGGCGCGAAACTGATTTTGACAAGCCATCTTGGCCGTCCGGGTGGTGAAGCGTCTAAAGAATTTAGTCTGAAGCCGGTGGCCGATCACCTTGCAACTCTGGTGGATGTTCCTGTTCACTTTGCAGAAGACTGCATAGGTGAAAAGGCCGAAAAAGTGATCAAAGCTGCAAAAGAGGGAGAGATTGTCCTGCTCGAAAATGTACGTTTCCATCCGGAAGAGAAGAAAAACGATCCAAAATTTGCCATGAAGCTGGCTACCCATGCCGATCTGTTTGTAAACGATGCCTTTGGAAGCAGCCACCGCGCTCACGCGTCCGTTGCCGGCGTCACTGAATTTCTTCAGCCGTCCGTTTCGGGTTTTCTGCTTGAGAAAGAGATTCAATACCTGGAAGACAGCGTCAACAACCCGAGCCGTCCTTTTGTGGCAATCCTGGGCGGAGCAAAAGTGTCGGACAAGATTGGGGTTATTGAAAACCTGCTGTCGAAAGTAGATACAATAATCATCGGTGGCGGTATGACCTATACCTTTTTTAAAGCGATGGGTCTGCCGATAGGAAATTCACTCGTAGAGGATGATAAGGTTGATCTGGCAAAAGAGCTGATGGAGAAGGCGAAAGAGAAAGGGATCGATTTTATGCTGCCGATCGATTCAGTGGTAGCAAAAGAGTTCAGCAATGACGCCGAGCACAAAGTGGTCGACCAGGATGAGATCGAAGATGGCTGGATGGCACTCGATATCGGCCCGCAGTCGTCCATTGCGTTCAGCAACCGTATTAAAAATGCCCGCACGGTTCTCTGGAACGGGCCTATGGGCGTGTTTGAAATGGAGAATTTTGCCGACGGTACTTTCACTGTAGCTGAAGCTCTGGCGGATGCCACGGCAAATAACGGTGCAATTACCATCATCGGCGGCGGAGATTCAGCAGCCGCAATAAAAAAAGCGGGCCTGAGTGACAAAGTTTCTCACGTCTCCACCGGCGGCGGCGCCAGCCTCGAATACCTAGAAGGCAAAGAACTCCCCGGCGTTGC
>CAZKIZ010000013.1:0-15500 GCA_964552935.1 uncultured Rhodohalobacter sp.
GAAGTTAATGTTTTGCCTTTCTTGTGATCTTTAATTCCCCGCTCTACAGATTTTTTTTCTTCTATTGTAAGCCTTTCGTACCAATCACCCGATTCTGAAGATTCTTTTATAAGCATCAGAATATCCAGAATATCTTTATTTTCTGGTTTTGAGATCCATTCCACAATCTCTTCATTCACTTTATTTTCTTCATTCATGTGGCAAATTCTGAGTTTAATGTGTCCTACTCAGAATAATAAAAAACAACAGTTTTTAAAAACTCTGAACTTTCAATAGAATCTCATCAAATCCGAGTGAACTCTCCTCACTCTCCTTCATATTGCGAAGGGTGAACATTCCCTCTTTCAGCTCGTTCTCACCCACAATAATTGTGTAATGGGCATTCTCCCGGTCAGCATCTTTCATCTGAGCTTTCATGGAACGGCCTTTATAGTCCATGGTAGCTGAAATTCCTTTTTCGCGCAGTTTCGGCAGATGTAAAACACCCCATTTCCTGGCTTCATCACCTAAAGTTACAATATAAGCATCTACTTTTTTTTCATCGCCGAGTGGAATTCCAAGCTCTTCGCACGCAATCAGCAGCCGCTCCATTCCGGCCGCAAACCCAACAGCAGGAGTGGGTTGTCCGCCAATTTCTTCAACAAGCAGATCGTACCGTCCTCCGCCAGCAAGGGCATCCTGAGCGCCGAGATCTGGACTAATCAGCTCAAAGGCGGTCTGCGTGTAATAGTCCATGCCTCGCACGAGGTAGGGATCTTCTTCAAACGAAATACCGAGATCCTTCAAATACTGTTTTACTTTGGAGTAGTGAGCAACCGATTCCTCGTTCAGGTAATCGGTGATGACCGGAGCCGATTCAATAAATGGCTGATCCTCCTCTTCCTTGGAATCGAGTATGCGAAGGGGATTGTTTTCAAACCTCTTCTGAGAGATATCACTTAGCTTATCAAAATTTGGTTTGAGGTAGCTCTTCAAAGCTTCCACGTAAGCCTTTCGGCTTTCCGGATCTCCGATTGAGTTCAGTTTTAAAGTGGTGTTGGTGATGCCGATTTTATCATAAATATTCACCATAAATGCGATCACTTCGGCATCAGCCACAGCATCACTGCTGCCGATCACCTCCACTCCAAACTGGTGGAACTGACGCTGACGCCCTTTTTGCGGACGCTCGGCACGGAACATCGGCCCGATATAGTATAGCTTCTGGGATCCGCCACGCTGATCGAGGTGATTTTCAACATAAGCGCGTACCACAGGTGCGGTAAGTTCCGGGCGCAGCACGTAGTTGTCATCTCCCCGGCTGAATGAAAAGATCTCTTTGGAAACAATATCGGTAAGCTGACCCAATCCGCGAACGATGAGTTCCGTCTGCTCCATAATGGGGGTCCGGATCTCTTCAAAATTAAACTTCTCCGCCTCTTCGTGGATCAGCCGTTCAAGAAATTGCCATTTTTTTACTTCATCGGGTAGAATATCCACCATTCCGTGGTGGGTGGTGAATTTAACTTTAGACATCGGCTATGTTATGCGTGAAATTTAATTTAGATGATAAGATACAGCGAGTTGACTTAAAAACCACCCGGTGCCTGAGGCGTAAATTTAACTGCCGGACGAGTCAGAATCTGAATTCTGGCGTTTGAAGAACGTTTTGAGAAGATGAATTCCTGAACGAAAGTTTCGCTCACGTCCTCTTACAATCAGAACATTCCCCTTGGCATTTTCACCGATATACTCCGGTATTGTGCCGAACAGCACGCGCTCAATAGAGGATGAGCGGGAAGCACCAATTAAAATGGTGTCAAACTTATTACTCTCCTCAAGAAGAGTTTTCTTGGCATCATCCGAAAGCACAGTCCTTGAATGCACGTGTTCAGGATCAATTGCCGCATCAATGATGATCTGCTGTATCAGGCGATCGCCTTTTGCTTTTAACTCTTCATCGGTTTGATCCTGATCGGTCTCCTGCACGTTTATCAGCGTCAGTTCGGTCTCAGGAACATTGTCGATCAGTTCAGCAGCGCGTTTCACTGCGGTGATAGAATACGGTCCAGTCCCTACAAAGACGGCGGTTTTACCGATCTTGTCATTAACTGATTTAACGAGTGTAACCCGGCACGGTGCTTCTCTAACAATCGGATCGATGACGGATCCGAGGATGTGGGTTCGTTGTTTTTTCCGTCCTTTCCAGCCCAGAATCACTTCATCGGCGTGCTCCTTGTCGATCAGGTTCAGCACAATCTGACTTACGTTCCGGCCGACAACCGCCCTGGTTCTGAGTTTGAAATCCAGGTCTTTAGCCGCTGCCCGGATTTCTTCAAAGAGTTCATCCTGACGTTTAACGCGCTCTTCATCAAACTGAAGATCCTGGGCAAGAGACGTCTGGTCGGGAACTGTGATCACATTTACACAAATCACTTCAGAATTTTCCCGGGTTGATGCGATCGAGGCCGCAATTTTCAGAAGTTCATGCTGGTGGGCGGGATTCGCAATCGGGAGCACAATTCTGTAGAGATGATCTCCCGCAGAATCGGTCTCAATCGACGTGGTTATCGCTTCACTCAGTATGCTGTCACGGGTGAGATCCACACGCTGACGGCCGTAGACAAAGTACCAGAATACACCAAAGATCAGGATCCCTACTCCCCCAATCAGCGGAAGAGTATCCATTTGAGTGAGAAGGTAAATGCCCGACAGAATTCCGAATATCTGGATCCACGGGTAAAGCGGTGATTTAAACTTCGGGTTATACCATGCCGGTTTCCGAACTCTGAACGCTATCAACGCAATATTCACAAGAATGTACACCACAATCTGAAAGGAGCCGGCTGTTTTGGCGATCTCTTCAACCGGAAGAAGAAGGATAATCGCAAGCATAGCACCGCCCGTGACCAGAATGGCAACTACAGGCGTGTTATATCTTTTACTGATATGGGCAAAAAGTTCAGGGATTAACTTGTCACGGCTCAGCGCAAATGGGTAGCGGGAGGCGGTAAGAATTCCTGCGTTGGCCGTGCTTATGAGCGCGAGCATAGCGGCAAGAACAATCAGAACCACGCCGAAATAGCCGAAGAAGGGTTCAACGGCATCCACCATTGGAATGTTTGAACCCGCAAGCGCCTCACCCTCAATAATACCTACAAGAACGAACACAATCAGCGCATAAATCGCGGTTGTTACTGTAAGTGACAGGAGAAGTCCGAGCGGCAGATTCCGATCGGGGTTTTCAATCTCTTCGGCAACGGCCGCAACTTTTGTAACCCCGCCATACGAAATCAGAACCATAACAGTTGCTGCAAGAAGGCCCGAAAATCCGCCGTCAAAAAATGGAAAAAACTGGTTTGATTCGAGATTGTGCAGGCTCACTGCAATAAATATTCCCAGAATGGCAACCATAATAATCACCATAATGACCTGCAGACCGCCGGTCTGTTTCACCCCGAAAATATTGACCAGGATCAGAATGGTGCCGATGATCAGGGCAACTGTTTCAACATTCGGCAGGGCAAAAACCGCTGAGAGATAGAACATACCCCCAATTAAAGCCAGCGCTCCTTTGAACATCAGCATCAGCCATGTACCCAGTCCCGCGATGGTTCCGGCAGCCGGGCCAAGGCCGCGCTCGATGAAAATGTAATCACCACCGGCCTCCGGCATAGCTGTGCCAAGCTCTGCAATACTGATAGCGGCAGGAAAGACAAGAATACCCGCAATCACAAAAGCGAGAATTACCGCAGGCCCGGCTTCTGCCATGGCAAGGCCCGGCAGAATAAAAATACCGCTGCCAATCATGGCACCCATACTGATTGCAATAATGGATGTAAGGCCTAATTCACGTTCTAGGGTGTGTTTTTCTGCCATTCTTTAAAGAATCTTTCGGGTAAAGCTGGTACTTATGTATGTTTTGTTGCCGAAGTAGAAATTGAAATACTGATTTTTAAAAACACGTAACTGTAGATAAGCCCACAGAATAATTATATAATCTAACAGTATCAAACAGAATCGGGGATTAAAGGTATTCATTGAAGTTAGTGCAGAGTTCTCCAACTATCCTATTTTTTGCTATTTTGACCAAAAGATAAAACCTCAAGGTTATAACGAAAATGAAATACGTCTACCTGTTTATCCTGCTATCTGTCAGTTATACCGTTCAGGCTCAGGATCTTATCTATGAATCGGGAGGTGAACTCACGCCTGAGCTATCGTCCTATAATGTACATCACTATGCGCTGGACCTGAAGATAGAACCGGCTGACAGCACAGTGTTTGGCTCCGTTGAGGTTCATTTCGATGTTGTACATCCAACAAACACAATCGCGCTGGCGCTGGATCCAAAACTCTCGATTGAGAAGATTACCGATAAAATGAATGGCGAGTCCCTTCGATTTTCACGCGGCGGTCAGCACCGGACTTTTACCATCCGGTTTCCCGAAACGCGCCAGCCCGGCGAGTCGGGTGTGGTTGAGATTCACTATGGGGGAAAGCCTGTGGTGGCTGCTAACCCGCCGTGGGATGGCGGAATGGTTTGGGAACGTACGCCATCGGGCGAAACCTGGGCAGGGGTCGCGTGCCAGACAATCGGTGCGTGGGTTTGGTGGCCGAATAAAGACCATCCTTCAGACCGGCCCGATTCAGTTGCCATCGACATCACCATGCCGGATAACCTGGTTGTGGCATCAAATGGACGATCCAGGGGGACCACTGACCTTGAAGACGGGTATAAAACCTGGCACTGGTTCGTATCTACACCGATCAACAACTACAATGTTACGTTTAATGCAGCTCCATACGAAGTGATCACCGATACGTATGAAAATGTAAATGGCGATGAGATGGAGATGACGTTCTGGGTTCTGCCTGAATTTGTGGAGGAGGGGCGGCAGCTGTTTCCGCAGTTTGCAGATCAGATGAGGTACCTGGAAGAGATTCTCGGTCCGTATCCATTCAGGGCTGATAAATATGGAGTCGCGCATGCGCCTTACCTCGGAATGGAACATCAGTCGTTAATCGCGTATGGAGCCGGCTTTGAAGATGGCGTGCTTTTTGGTGATCCCGCTCCTTTTGATGATCTCCATCAGCACGAACTTGCGCACGAGTGGTGGGGAAACATGGTAACGGTGTGGGACTGGCGTGATTTTTGGATCCACGAGGGATTCGGTACCTACATGCAGGCCCTCTATACCGAGCATGTCAGCGGAGAGGAGAACTACCGCGCGATGATCCGCCATTTTGAGGGCAGAATCTCATCTGTGAGTCCCACAGCCCCACTGCAAAGCATGACAACCCGCGAAATCACCGGCGGCGGAAGAGGCGGTGATATCTATTTTAAAGGTGCAGTTTTCCTGCATACTCTCCGTTTTTATTTGGGCGATGAGATATTCTTCGAATCATTAAGGCGGTTTGCATATCCTGATCCTGAAATGGAGAATATCACGGATGGAAGCCACATGCGGCATGTAACGACCGATGATTATTTGACGCTGGTGAACCGGTTATCAGGTGAAGATCTCTCCTGGATGTTCCGTGCCTATCTGCGTGAGGCACAAGTTCCGAAGCTGAGGATTGAGAAAGGTGATGATCAGATGTCAATGAGTTGGGAAACGGAATCGGGAGGCCGCTTTCACATGCCGGTTGAAGTTGAAGTGGATGGCGAAATTATACTTGTAAAACCGGAAGATGGTGAATTTCGGCTGGAGTATGAACCGGGTTCAGCCGTCACCGTTGATCCGTATAACAGAGTATTCATGCGGATTGCAGAGGAGTAAACAGAGGGTGGTAAAATAGAAGTGTTGTGGCTTAATCTTGCAGATTCACTACTGATCTGCCGTATGGGAATAAATATAAAAAACCCCGGAAGTGATCCGGGGCTTATGTTGAATATGATCTGTGATCAGTTTTTCTTCAGTAATGATTTGAAGAAGCCCTGATGTTTCTCCTTATCTTTAACGAGGAGAATGGGTACTCCAAATCGATAATACGCCATCTTATCCGTGAAATCTTCACGCAAGATGCTGGTAATTCCTTTTCCTGATTTGGAAACGGCTACGATCAGATCAGCCTGATCGTGGACAATCTGATCATAAATCTGGTCCATCTTCGGGCCGTCAACGTTCAGAGAAAAAACGAACTCTACATCATCCGGAATCGAATGCTTTTTAAGAAAAGTGTCTCTTTTCTCCTCCAGGTAGTTATTCATTTTCTTCTCGTCTTCATCATCGGGTAAATTTGGAAAAAATCGGGCGGGATAGTTATACACGTGCTGCGCGGTAACTGAACCACCCTTATCCGTTGTAATTTCAAGCGCCGTTTTTACAGCCGTTGCCGACTGATCGGAGAAATCTACCGGAACTATCGCTTTCTTCAGCTGATACCGGCTCGTTTCAGGTACGAACAGTATAGACGTGGGTACATATTTCATGATCCTCCGGGGGATAACTCCGCTTCCGGCATACCCTGATTTTTTACCCATTACGGTGAGATCCGGGTTGATTTGATCCAGCACCTTGATGATCTCTTCCGTTGGACGCCCGGTTCTGAGAAGTAACTCTGTCTCAACTTTAGTATCACTGAAGTGCTTGTCGATCTTTTCCTGCAGGTTGCTCCTGAGGACTTTTTCTACATCATCACGATCTTTCACTTCAGGAAACATTTCGACCATCTCATCTGCCGCTTCGTGAGATTTCATCACGTGGAGAAAAGTGATCGACTTCGGTTTCATTTCGGTAGTAAGAAAATGTGTGTAACCAGTAAGAATATCGTCCATACTGGTTAAATCTAAGCACACAAACCAATCTTCATAACGTTCCATAAATTTGCTCCCGATCTATTTGTTCTTTTGTTTTTCGATTGTTTCGGATAAGAGTTCCCTGTAGGATTTGCGTTCTTTATCCTTCTCTTTGAGCATATTGTCTTTGTATTCGCGATTCAGTCCCTGCCTGAGGCTGTAGCACATAATCAGGAGCAAAATAACGAATGGAAGACCCGTACTTATTGCCGCTGCCTGGAGTGCTCCGAGGCCTCCGCCAAGTAGCAATACTGCTGCAACAAGACCTTCAGTAGATGCCCAGAATACTCTCTGGCCTACGGGTGAGTTGAGTTTGCCGCCACTTGTCAGGTTGTCTATTACCAGGGAACCTGAATCAGATGATGTAACAAAAAAGCTGAGCACCAGAACAACTGCAAGAAAGCTGGTTATCATCCCAAACGGAAATTCATTAAGCAGAAGGAAAAGAGACGTTGTCTGGTCCGCTTCTACGGCATCAGCAATTTCCGCAATACCGTTTATTTCGAGGTAAAGAGCACTTCCGCCAAAGCCACTCATCCACAAGAACGTAACGATTGTGGGCACAATCAGCACCCCGAGTATAAACTCTTTAATCGTACGCCCCTTTGAAATTCGGGCAATAAACATTCCTACATAAGGTGACCACGAAATCCACCAGGCCCAGTAAAATACGGTCCAGGTGCTCATAAACTCACCCTCTTCAAAGGATTGAGTCCATGTGGCGTAACTTGCAAAGTTTTGCAGGTAATGACCGGTGCTCTGAACGAAAGTCCCCAATATGTAGAGAGTGGGGCCGAATACAAGGATGAACAGCAAAAACAATCCGGCTAAGCGGATGTTGAACTCACTGAGCACTTTTACACCTTTATGTATACCGAGTACCACAGATCCAACAGCCACAATCGTTACGGCTACAATGATGATAACCTGCAGATTCACGGTGTTATCGAGGCCGAATACAAACTCCATTCCCGCGCCGGCCTGCTGTGCACCAAGTCCGAGCGAGGTTGCCAATCCAAACAGGGTAGCAAGAACTGCAAGGATATCGATTACATCACCAATCCAGCCGTTGATCCTGTCACCCAATAGCGGGTAGAACACAGAACGGAAAGAGAGCGGAAGTTTTCGGTTGAAGGCAAAAAATGCGAGGGCGAGTCCTACGATAGCGTAAACTGCCCAGGCGTGCAGGCCCCAGTGCAAAAACGTGACTCCCATGGCATCCCTGATCGCCTCTACTGATCCGGTTTCGGCGTGCGGGGGATAGAGAAGGTGCCACATCGGTTCTGCCACAGCGAAAAACATCAGGCCGATTCCCATACCGGCACTGAACAACATGGCGAACCATGCCATCTTGCTGAATTCCGGTTTTGCATCTTCTCCACCCAATCGGATACCACCAAATTTGCTGAAAGCAAAGTATAGTGCAAAGGCGATGAAAACATTCACTCCGGCCACAAACAGCCAGCTTGCCCAGTCGGTGATATTGATCCGGGCTGTGTTAAACATCTCTTCGGCTGCGTCACCGGCAACTATTGTGCCGACAATCATCAACGTGATTAAGATCACGGACGGCCAAAAGACCGGCCCGTGAATTTCAAAGATCTTTTTTTTCCGGGATTTTTTAGACTCCGGCTTATCGTCTTCTCCTCGTAAAGCCATACTAAATCAATTGATTTATAAATTTTAGTGAAAGAGTTGTAGTCTCATTTAGAAGTAAAAGCCAATGTTGATGTTGAAGCGGATATTGTATTCCGAATCACCTATTCCCAAATCTTCATGGCCCGGGCCAACGCCAACGCCAAAATTATCAGTCAGCCAGGGCTGATTTACGCCCTGAGCGATGTCGAAATAGGTGAATACTGGTCCAGCAGAGACCAGGAATCCCGTGATATTTTGAATGGTAGACTCAAAATTATTTTGCAGGTCTAATGTTTCACCTGAAGCAAGGAGGGTTTCGCCTTCGCCAATGGTGTTTTCCATATAGCTGAAATCGTTGTAGAAGTTGATGTTGGTGATGGGTCCCCAATCTACATCATAGGAGTATGAGAGGCCGAGAGTGGCGATCCAGGCTTCTGTAGATACTTCGTATGGCGTGGCGTACGCTCCCATAAAAACGGTGCTGATCTCTTCACCGTCATCATTGAAGGCATCATAGCCGTAAAACAGGAACTGCGGCTTAACGTTGAAATTTCCAAAGTTTAGATCTGCATGAACCGCTGCAGCATAGCGCCCGTTAAATTCATCACTGGCAGTATTGTAAAGCTGTCCGTATTGAAGCGATGCGCCAAATTCTCCATTATCGAGCTGGTACGCTCCGCGGATGTTAAACTGGTTTCTCTCGGTAAGTGATGCTTCACCTTCGGGGATAACATCGTAAGAGTAACGCCCGGCTCCGCCAACGCCAAAGTTAGATTCGCCGCCAAAAGATGGGCCTTCAGGTTCGGGCTGAAAGAAATAGGCAAAATCCCACTGCCAGTTTTCCGATGTGCGGGTAAATTTTATACCCATATCGTGATCGTCCTCAAGCCCTACATAATAAGGCAGGCTAAACCACCAGTTGTTGGAATTATACTGGAGATTACCAAATGGCACCTGGGTTACACCAAGCTGACCTTGTGTATTTTCGGTGAAATCGTACTCTAACCAACCTTGTTTGATGAAATGAGTGCCGAATGTTGGGTAGAAGCGATATTCAAAGTTAAGCCCGATTCCGCCGGGATTGTCATAAAGAACATTAATTCTCCATGTATCCCATGTGAATTGAGAGCTGTTGGCGTCTATATCACTTTCGTAGCTTGTTAAAAGCATATTATAACGAACGGCTCCGCCCACATGCAGGGAGCTTTCATCTTCGTCTGACTGTGCCATGGCTTCCATATCCAGACCACTTATTAGGAGCAGTATGAAAATGGTTAAAAAAGTTCGTTTAATAGTCTTGAATCTGTTCATGTATCTTTTATTTAATTTAAAAAAATTAAAAGTTAACTATTGTGTGTACATCTACATTCAAAGAGACTTGGTGTTTTATAATTCCATACATCTTATAAAATTCTGAAACAGTAAGCAATAATAGTTCACTATTAAGCAATTGAGATTTAATGACTTATACTCGTTTTACATGCCAATTGACCGGCGTTCAGGAAGGGTGAACGTGAAAAAGAAGTGTCTGAGGTGAGTTATTTGTTCGAGAACTGATTAGTGAGATACCGAATAGCAGTTGTTACAAGTGAGGTATTTACCTATACCAGAATGAGTAACGGCGGTGAATCTGTTCGTAACATTAATTGACTAAAATGCGAGATTCAATCAATTTTTTGGTATAAATTTTGTGCAGTAATTTATCTGTTCCTGAATTGGTGGTCGAAGCTGAATCGTCCCGGGCCGGTAATGAAAAGTGCAATAAACACCAGCCCAACGGAGAGTGGGTGAGCAATTCCGGGAAACCCCGATTCTCGCGCAATTTGTGTTATTAACGCAACAATCATCGTGCTGATTAACAAAATCAGCGCAGGAACTGTAAGCAGACCGAAGATTAAGAAGATACCGCCGAAGAACTCAGCAAAACCGGCCATAAAGCCAAAAACGGTGTGAAAGGAATCAATTCCGAAATTAGACATGGCGCCTCCCACATCACTCCACTTCTCCGGCCCTCCAAAGAGCTTTGGGTATCCGTGAAAAATAAATACCACTCCAAGCCCGATTCGGACGAATAGTAAACCGAGGTTAATACGCATTTCTCTGGCGGCCGAAAATCTCATAGTGCTCTTTTTTTAAATAATTTTGTCGTTTTCTGTACAGATAAAGTACCTGGGATCTCAACTATTTTGACCCGAAAACGGTTTCGAATCCAAACAACTAATCTACAGGTAAACTATGAAAACGATTGTCTGGTACCGAAACGATCTCAGGGTAAAGGATCACCAACCGCTGGTTGATGCGGCTGATTGGGGAAATTCAATTTGTGTATACTGTTTTGATGAACGACAGTTCCGTAAAACAGACTATGGATTTTCGAAAACGGACTCCCTGCGTTTTGCTTTTCTTATTGAATCGGTTGAGGATTTGCGTAAAAATCTCCGGAAGCACGGCGGAGAGCTGATTATCAGAAACGGTCATCCTGAAACGATTCTTCCTGAACTGGCTGAAAAAATATCTGCTGACCGGATTGTTTGCCACGGAGAAGTTACTCCTGAAGAGACGAGCGTGGAAAATCTGCTCGAAGAGAACCTTGATATTCCATTGATAAAATATTGGGGCCATGCGATGTATCACAGGGATGATCTGCCGTTTGATCTGCTTACTATTCCTGATGTGTTTACGCAGTTCAGGAAGAAAGTTGAGAAAGAAAGTTCAGTGCGGCCGCCGCTTGCAGCTCCAGGCAAACTGATTTATGAAGGCGATCTGGATCCCGGTGAGGTGCCTTCTGTTGAACAACTCGGATTGGAGAGCACTGAACCGGATGATCGCTCCGTAGTTGATTTTAAAGGAGGGGAGACGGAGGCCTGGAATCGTCTGAACCACTACTTTTACGAAGCAGACGAACTCAGAAATTACAAATTCAAACGAAATGGATTGCTTGGTGCTGACTACTCATCCAAATTTTCACCCTGGCTGGCACACGGCTGCATCTCAGCGCGATCAATTCACGCGGAGGTAGAAAAACATGAGGAGGAGGTTCACAAAAACGTTTCGACATACTGGATGAAGTTCGAACTGATCTGGCGCGATTATTTCAGGTATTCCGCCCTTAAATATGGCAGTCAGATTTTTAAACTGGGCGGAATCCAGGGGAAAGATCTCGATAAAGTTACGCGACAGGAGACGTTCGACGCCTGGTCAGCCGGAGAAACCGGAATCCCATTTGTAGATGCAAACATGCGTGAACTAAATGCGACGGGATATATGAGCAACCGCGGCCGGCAGAATGTAGCCAGTTTCCTGGCTCAAAACCTGGACTTCGACTGGCGCTGGGGAGCCGCCTGGTTTGAATCGAAACTGATTGATTATGATGTGTGCAGCAACTGGGGGAACTGGGCCTACAACGCTACGGTAGGGCACGATCCCCGAAACCGGTATTTCAATATTGTAAACCAGGCGCGCAAATACGATAAGAAAGGAGAGTATGTTCGCCGCTGGCTTCCCGAATTAGAAAACCTGCCGTCGGAGTTTGTACACGAGCCGTGGAAGATGACCCGGGATCAGCAAACGCTCTATGAAACACAGCTCGGAGTGGATTATCCAAACCCGATGATTGACCTGGAAAAGAGCTATGAGCGGATTAAGCGTGAGGGGTAAGACCACAGATTTTAGATCAATTAATAATCTTCTTGTATAATTTAAAGACAAGTCTCCCCTAACAAGGGGCTCATTTTTTGAACACGCAGCGATAGCGTAGTGAAATTTAGAGGGGTGTCCAGCGAATTTTAAATCCAGAAACTCCACAAAATGTAATAGACATCCCCCTCAATCCCCCTTTTTTAAGGGGGATTTCTATAATCAAGATTCAACAATCGAACCAAGGTTATAAGATTGATTGTTGCGCGCAAAGATTGTACCATATGTATAATATATGTCTACCATGAATAAACAACCGATCAGAGGCCGGGGAGCATCTGAAAATCCCCGGCACCGCTTTACTGACGAAAACATTGAGTATGATGTGGACGAAATCACCGGCCAGCTTGAACGTCCAGAAAGGAAGATTCTCACCGATCACACCAAAGGAATTATATCCACAAATAGCAGTCCCGATATTCCGTTTGATGTCAGTCTGAATCCGTACAGGGGATGCGAACACGGTTGCGCCTACTGCTACGCCCGGCCCACACACGAGTTTCTGAATATGTCGCCCGGGCTCGATTTCGAAACCAAAATCGTGGCAAAATATGACGCGCCAAAGCTGCTCAGAGAAAAGCTCGCCTCAAAATCGTGGAAGCCTCAGGTGCTGGTAATGAGCGGCGTAACGGATCCCTACCAGCCGCTTGAAAAAGAGCTGAAACTCACCCGTGGGTGCATTGAAGTATTGGCGGAATCACTGCATCCGCTGGTGATCATCACGAAAAACTACGGTGTTACTCGCGATATCGATCTGCTGAAAAAGCTCGCCGAGGTGTCGGCTGCCAGGGTTGTATTGTCAATTACAAGTCTCGACAACGATTTGATCGGAACAATGGAGCCGCGAACCTCCCGCCCCGCAAAACGGCTGCAAGCCGTTCTGGAACTGTCGTCAGCCGGCATTCCGGTTCACGTAAACATAGCCCCGCTGATTCCGGGCCTGACTGATGACGAGATTGTGCCGATTATGGAAGCTGCAAAAGAGGCGGGAGCGGAGTCTGTATCGTACACCATTCTGCGGCTCCCGTATTCGGTAAAAGATATATTTCTGAAATGGCTGGAAGATCATCAGCCCAACCGAAAACAGAAGGTTATTAATAAACTTAAAAGCCTGAAAGATGGTCAGCTAAACCGGTCGGAATTTGGTGAGCGATTTCGTGGTGAAGGCGCCTATGGAGAGCAGATTCGCCAGATCATGGAGATTCATAAAAAACGTCTCGGGCTGAATCAACATCGCACCCCACTGAACTGCTCATCCTTCAGGAGACCTGAGACCGATCAGCTGAACCTTTTCAGATAGTGATGTACAGCAAACGATTTTCCTGAAATTCATCAAAGCAATACTTCGCTTCGCACTCTAAAATTGAGCTTGATGAACAATCCAGTTTAAGTGCTGACGACAGGGTTTGAGTGTTTAATTTAGCACGATGACAAGATGCTTAATTCCCAACCTTTTTACCCCATTTAGATCGTCCGGACGGCGTGAGACCTGCATATGTGATAGTCGTACGACGGGGTTTTGCTTCCCAATCCCAGGCACTGTCAACAATAAGGTCAACGCCATTAATTGTAAGTGTTTGAGTGCGTTCATCAAATGCCCAGGAACCGCCCGTTCCCCCCGAAACCGAATAATCTTCGTTTAGCTCTATTGTGGTGGACTGCTGCAACACCTGGTATTGATATTCCAGTGTGATTACCTCCCATTTCCCTTCAATATCCGCTTTTGTAATAGTAATATCCGGCACGCCAGCATACCGCTGCGGAGCAACGACGGGCCAGCCATCTTGCGTCCAGTAGAGTTCTCTTACATGCCCCATCATAACAGCATTCGAGACATTTATGCCAGGTATGCCGGGCGGTAACCGTCCTTGTGACGAGTAAAACCAATCACCCGTATCAGGATCTCTGAAAATTGAACAGTGCGAGAAACCTGTCCAGCCGTAATGGCCATTAAATTTGTATGGATGCGTTAACAGGGGATAGGCCTCAGCACCTTCCGTTACATTGCCGCCGTCGATTCCAAGGTACGGCCCGGTTATCTCTTTTGATCTGGCAACCCTGGTATTATATGCTTGTGATAGTTCATCATAGGCTAAAAACAGGTAGTAATAACCGGTTTCCTCATTATAAATGATCTCTGGTGCCTCAAGGCCCTGCCATCTGTTGCGGTTTACATCACCCCGTCCGGCAATTCGGGTTCCAAAATCTTCCGTTTTGTTCAATTCCGATGGCTTACCTGTAACCGGATCAAGCTCAACTGCAGCTATTCCTGAATGCCAGGACCCATAGATTAACCAGTGTTCATCCTCAGGGGTAACTATATAGGATGGATCGATTGCGTTAAACTTAAAATAGCCGCTCCAGTCATCGCCGCCATCCCGCTCATAAGTTTCTTCGCCGTCTGCAACCGAGTAAATGACCATTCCTTTGTCTTCCCAGTTATTTGATGACAAGTCATTGGATTCAGCCAGCCCGATAAAGGCTCTCTCCGTCCAGTATTTTGTGCCGTCATCACCCAAAATAGGATTGGTAACCACTACGCTGTAGTATAATCGGTATGTGCTTCCCGCTTTAGCAATACGGGGTGCCCAAAATCCATAGCTTGGATTCTCGATCGGGGGTAATGCGGGCTCCATATTGGCGCGCATGCTGTTGAGTGAATCTTTTACCCATGATGGTGCAGACTCAAACACCGATCCCATGTGTTCCCAGTTAACCAAATCAGCCGACCGCCGGACCGGGTAGTGACCTCCCGCTTCATGCGCATTGCCATATGAAGCATCTGTCTGGTACATATAAAAAAAGTCTCCATCTTTGATTACTGAGGGATCGTGAACGTTGGCCAAATTCCAGTTCGACCGTTGGTCCCAGGATGAAATGGGGGTATAGTCATCAGGATAAATGGGACCGCTGAAATCATCAAGCAACCCTGTGAATGGCTCCCTGTCAGGCTCATCTCCGACCCCCGTACTGCTACTGTCACACCCGTTAAGAGTGCTGAAAATCAAACCCGAAATAAGGATGTATGTAGTGATCGTAATTGCTTTCATGAAGAATAGATATATCGTTTGATTTTTTTGATGGCCGGACCGACAGAAAGAGAGTAGCTATTGTCGGATAAGCAGCGTCGATTTAAACATGCAGGAATTGAATTCAACATTAATAAATGTACTTAATACACTTATTTAATGCAAAGGATAGCCGGAATTGACAGGTTTTGTCTCATGTGTACGTGCAGATGCGGACAAGAAAGTGCTGAAAGAGAATTACAAACCACTGAATTCTTCGTCGTTAGAAGACCTGAGACCGATCAGCTGAATCTGTTCAGGCAGTGATTGTTTTAGGTATCTTCTCCGGGCTCACTTTTTGCACACCTCAAAACCTG
>CAZKIZ010000013.1:15600-21324 GCA_964552935.1 uncultured Rhodohalobacter sp.
AGTGATTGTTTTAGGTATCTTCTCCGGGCTCACTTTTTGCACACCTCAAAACCTGTAATTCAATTTTGGGCTGCTATCAATTTTGTAGGTGGAATTTTTTTAGTGCTTTAAATTAAATCAGATTTATTCACGTGAGTAATTGCGGATATATAGGTAGTGTAGCTTCTTTATTCAACTGACTTTCATTTTTATAAGCTTTAAAACAATTGGAAGGTAACGACACAAGTCTCGAAGAGACGGCAGAATATAGCCCCACAGCTTACTGTGGGGTTTTGTGGTTAATAGCAATCCAGATTAGTCCCGAATAGGGACTGTCCGCGGAATTTAAAACAATCTATACACACTATTCTCAATTCCACCACCTGGTTGAAGGTTGCATATGGTATGAATGGAATAAGGAGTCAAATGTAGCCGCAACGCTGGTGTGTGCCGTCCCTTCCGGGACTGATGAAATTTGCATCCTTCCGACAACCCCAAGCTAAAGCATGGGGCTTTATTCGGTCGTCCCCGCCGGGACTTATCCCGCTGTTAAGAAATTGTTTTCTTATTGTTGCCTTAATGTTCACAATTCCTATTTTAGATAAAGGCCTTCATCATATAGAAATATCTTTAGGAAATGTGACAGATGGAAGTAGATAAGCTTCAAAAACAGCGCTTTGAGATAAAATATATCATCAGCGAAAATAAAGCGCAGATGATTCGTCATTTCACTCAAAACTACCTTGATATAGACACCTTTGGCGCTACCCAACCGCGATTTTCTTACCCGGTACACAGTCTTTATCTCGACTCAAATCACCTGAGAACCTATCACGATACGATTAACGGCAACAGGAACCGATTTAAACTGAGAGTCAGGTTTTATGAAAATGGGGATTCAAGCCCGGTCTATTTTGAGATTAAGCGGAGATACGATAAGGTGATTTACAAGAAGCGTGCAAAGGTTAAGAGGAAGAATGCAGAAGACCTGATAATGGGACACTTTCCGCGGATGAGTCATCTTGTAGAACCGCGAATTGAAAACTTGCAGGCACTTGAAAGATTCTGTATGCTCTCGAATGAATTGAACGCCCGGCCCAAAGTTCACGTCTCGTACCTGCGTGAAGCATACGAACGAGAAGACTCCAATGCAGTTCGGCTGACGATGGACCGTGAAGTAACAACAGAGTATGAAAACCGAATTCGTTTTTCAGCAGAGCAGACAGAACCGGTTTCTGTTTTTGGAAAGAAAGTTATTCTTGAACTAAAGTTTACAAACCGGTTCCCCCAATGGATGCAGGAACTTGCGCAGCGGCTGAACCTGCAGCCATGCTCTGCAGCAAAATATGTGGACGGAATTGATGTGATGAACCGAACAAGAATGTTAGCATAGTGTCGTGTCTGGTTTGAATCATTTTATAGCCTGCAGAACACCAAAACATGTACTCTACAATAGTTTATATTCCCGATACTTATGAATGAATGGATGCAATTTGGAGATACGGCTCCGCTTCCCACGGACCTGACAACCCTCGTGATGGCGCTTCTGCTTGCGTTTCTTTGCGGACAGTTCCTGGCGTGGATCTACATGTTTACACACACCGGGCTCTCCTACTCCCGCTCATTTATCAGTGCGCTGATCATTCTGCCGATAACTGTTGCACTCGTCATGATGGTGCTGGACAATAACCTGGTGACTGCGTTCAGCCTTCTCGCCGTTTTTGCCATTGTGAGGTTCAGGAATATTCTCCGTGATACGCTCGACACCGTTTACATCCTGTCGCTGATCGTAATCGGTATGGCGTGCGGCACTCAAAAATTTACTACGGCATTGATTGGCACCGCTATATCATCGGGGGCACTCACCTACATCTGGTTTACAAATTTTGGAACCCGTCAGCGGTACGATCTTATACTGAATCTCGACTGGAAAGACTCACTCTCTGCACTGGGCGAACTGGAGCTGTTTTTGAACCGGCATGCCCTAAAAACACATTTAGCATCGCAGCGGTCGGGTACTGATGAAGCCACAACTCAGCTCTCTTACAGGCTTTTGCTGCGTGATCCTGAAAGGGTACAGGATCTTTTAGATGAGGTGAAGCAGTTTAAAGGCGTAAGCAAGGTGAGCAGTATGAAAACAGAAGATGAATCGGAGGTGTAGCCAGTGGCAAAAAAGTATAACCCCATACCGATTCCGATGTCGCAGCGCCTGCGGGAATTTCGTGTCCGCGGAATTCCTGTTCTGATTTTTTTGATTGTGGCAGGTATTGTGGCCTATCTCTGGCAAGATCAAATACACTCTCCCGGATTTATGGGGAAAGTGGTTGCCGACAGCGCTCATGTACAAAGTCCGGCCGATGGAATAGTGGATCAGCTTTTTATATCTCCGTTTGATGAGGTAGAGCGCGGCGACCCGGTAGCCCGCATTATCCGGGCCGACAGCGCCTACGTCCGGGCCCGGCTTGATCTGGTTCGATATCGTGTGGAGCAGGTAGAGGCTGGGTTTGAACCTATACAGAATTTACAGCGAAATATAATCGACTTTGAAAATCTAAAGCTGGATAAAGTAGAAAACCGGATTGAGCTGGCATCACTCAATATCCGGAAAAACAGGCTTTCAATGGAGTACCAGCGCGCAGGCGAACTGTTTGAAAGGGGCGGTATATCTGAAGAAGAATTTCAGCGAATTGAAACTGAATATTTACTGGTAGAGTCCGAAGTTGATCAAACCGAAGAGCTCATACAGCAGCTTGAGCTGAGTATTGCCAACCTTGAACCGTATATGGACGGGGAAGATCTGAGAAGTCCGCTGCTGACGGCAATCCGTGCACAGGAACAAGAACTCACGGTGATTGAAGAAGAGCTGAAACCGGTTACGGTTTATGCACCGATTGATGGCGTAATCAACAGAATTTACAAGCACAACAGTCAGTTTGTGAGCTCAGGGGAAATCATGTTTGGCATAGAATCAAAAGATCCGGCATATATAACAGGATTTGTTCGCCAGCCGCTGCGGGTAATACCGGAACCGGGCATGGAAGTTCAGGTTCGCACCCGTAAACCGGGACGGGAGATGTTCAACTCTCATATCATTCGCGTTGGCGGCCAGATTAAACTGATCGAACCCAACCTGCAGCGTCCCGGCTCTTTTGAGGAGACCGGTCTGCCGGTACAGATAGCGATCGCCCGGACAGAGGGTTTACAGCTCGTTCCCGGTGAAATCGTAGACCTGGTTATGAACCCGCGAAACTGATAGACTACTATTTACGATCTGCCGGGGCCGGAAAACCGATTCTACGTTCTTATTCACAAAATAGACCTTAGGGTGAATAATCCGTTATTGAATAATTTTCTGCCTTATTAATGAATGTGTATCATGCGTTATCTGTTTAAACACTGTTAATTTGAACCTAAATAAATAAATATGTCTGCCGTAAATTCAACAATGCTCGAACTGGGGACGAAAGCCCCGAAATTTTCACTGCCGGATGTTCTATCGGGAGAAACCTATTCACTCGAAAAATTTAAGGGTAATAAGGCAGTGCTTATCATCTTTATGTGTAATCACTGTCCTTATGTGAAGCTCATTAAAGAATCATTGGTTGAATATGCGGCTGATTATATGCCGAAAGGTGTGGGCGTTATAGCTGTCAGCTCAAACGATATCGAAAATTATCCGGATGACGGGCCTGAGAAAATGAAAGAAGATGCCGAGAGGTTGGGCTACCCTTTTCCTTATCTGTTTGATGAAAGCCAGGAAGTAGCGAAAGCCTATAAAGCTGCCTGCACACCGGACCTGTTTCTTTTCGATGAAAATCTCGAACTAAAGTACAGAGGTCAGTTTGATGATTCCCGCCCCGGGAATGACATTGATCCTACTGGAGCTGATCTCCGTGAAGCTACGGATAAGGTACTATCAGGCGAAACCGTACCGGAAGATCAGACGCCAAGTGTAGGCTGTAATATCAAATGGAAAAAAGGGAATGAGCCGGAGTACTTTGGATAAAAGTATGGAAAAGAAAATATCTCAACTTCGGGAAAACTACACCAGAGGTGGAATTGAAGATTCAAATCTGCCGGGCGATCCTGTTGTAATGCTCCGGCGCTGGGTAGATGAGGCGATCAGCTGCGAGGCAGATGAACCGAATGCCATGTCTCTTGCAACCGTATCACCCGATGGTAAGCCCAACGTTAGGGTGGTTTTGCTGAAAGGTATCGAGGAGAGCACAATCCATTTCTACACCAATTACGGGAGTCAGAAAGGGAAAGAGCTGAGCCTGAATCCGCACGCTGCGGTCGCCTTTTGGTGGCCGGAGCTTGAGCGGCAGGTTCGCATTCGCGGGCCGGTTGAAAAGCTGGGCCGGGAAGAGTCCGATCAGTACTTCCAGACCAGGCCCAGGGAGAGCCGGATTGGGGCCTGGGTATCAGAGCAGAGTTCAGCAATTGAAAGCAGAGAGGCTCTGAAACAGAAAGTTGAGGATGTTTCAGCAAGGTTTGAAGGGAAAGAAGTACCGACACCGGAATTCTGGGGCGGATACAGCATTAGCATAAAAGAAATTGAGTTTTGGCAGGGCCGGCCGGGACGCCTTCATGATCGGATACTTTATGAAATCAGAGATGGCAACTGGGGAAAAAAACGGCTTCAGCCGTAAACAGGGTTGGTTTCAGTTTGATCGCAAAAAAAATTAAAAGCGAACAGTAATTGTAGATGGGTAAAAACAAACTTCGGCGATATGCCGAGAATGCAAAACTCGATATCGTTTTCGAGCACACAGATTTTGACGAAAAAGAGCCGCCTGCGGGAAAATGGGCGGAAACCATATTTGGCAACCAGAATCCAGTTGTTCTTGAGCTTGCGTGCGGCAAGGGAGATTACACAACGGCACTTGCCCGCAGAAACCCGGATAAAAACTATATCGGTATAGATATAAAAGGCGATCGGATCTGGAAGGGAGCACTTCGGGCAAAAGAGGAGGGACTCAACAACGTAAGATTCCTGCGATGCTATATCGATCACCTGGATTCGTTTTTTGAGAAAGGTGAGATTTCCGATATCTGGATAACGTTTCCGGATCCGTACCTGAAAAAATCGACCTGGAAAAAGCGGTTAACCGCCCCGAAATTCCTCTCAATATATCGTAAAATTTCCTCAGCGGACGCAACGATAAACTTAAAAACCGACTCAACACCTCTTTTCCTGTTTACCCTGGATGTTGTAAATGACCAGGGGCTGAAGATTATTGAGCGTGTTGATGATGTTTATGCCGAAAAACCTGATAACGACCTGCTCTTCATAAAAACATACTACGAGAAAAAACACCTGGCTATCGGACGAACTATTCAGTTCATAAGGTTTTCACTCCACCCCTGATATTTTACTCATCTATCCCGCATTATTCACCAAGTTTCACTGCGTGGGAATCGCCCCGAATAGCGGGACTGGAAAGACACCAGCTTCGCTTGGTGCGCAGTGAGAGACAAAATGTTGAACAAAATTTAATCTTTGTTTGATGCATCTCACTGATAAACATAGTGATAAAATAAACCTGTAATATTTTGTGAATAATGCAGGCTATTGACTTTCATAAATAAAATAGTAAATTAGAAAGGTAACTTAACAGTGTTAACCTCTTTATTATGTCCCTCAGGGAAGATATTTTAAAAGTAAGCCGAATCCTTTTGATTAAAAATGGATTCAGCAAAATGTCGATGCGGAAGATCGCTAAAGAGGCGAATGTGTCTGCC
>CAZKIZ010000014.1:0-20906 GCA_964552935.1 uncultured Rhodohalobacter sp.
CAACATCGCGCATAGCGCGATACTCAACAGTTCCACGGAAAGTGAGCTGGGTACGACACCTGAAAAAGCTACGCCGCTGCTTCAGTTTTCGGGGAGGTAGAAACCACAGCCTCTTTCTGTTGGTTCCTGCGAAAAGCTTTAATTTTGTCGCCCAAATTTGAGAGCTGATCTTTTTTGGCTGCGAACATACGCCCGGTATTTTCATGTTTACGAATGATATCGCCGAGTTTATCGAGTCTTGTTTCTGCGGCATCCACCTCTTTAATCAGCTCTTCAAACGTATTGGAGAAAGACTTTGCCTCATCATTCATTCGGGCTATTTCAACCTTCCCTTTGATGTGAACAAAGCGCAGTACAAGCAGAAAGCGCTCTATTTCACGAACGCCGTCGAGGAGTTTTTTCAGAAAATCGGGCAGCCTGCTTATACCATCAGAAATGGTGTCAATTTTTGGGAGGAATGCGTTATACAGATACGCCAGTGCTTTCTCCTCGCTTATTAACTGCTGGCCGGAATCAGCATCGGAATTCTCAATTTCATCCAGGAAGTGGCGGGTCATTTCGGCCTGGAGTTTTGATGAGATAATATCAAAGCTGAGAGTTCCGATCAGATCGCTTAGCCGGAAAATGTTATCCTGCATAGCAAGAAGCTGTTTTTCGCCGGTTATTGACTGTTCGCCCATTTTTTCCGCTACAACAGAAAGCGACCGGTCCTGAGAGTCGAGCTTTGCGGAGCTTACCTGCGCATTCTTTGATAGCAGAAGTACAGAGCGAGATAGCTTGAGGATATAATCTGAATGACCCACAAGGGATTCATGAATCTGTTTTAAATCTCCAAGTGTAAGCACCAGTTCACGCAGCAGAGATTCAAGATCGAGGAGTTCGACGGGAATGTGCTCCTTTTGCTGAGCCACATCAGCATTTTTATTCACTAATGCATTCTCGCGATTCTCCATCTCATCCTGCAATGCACTCCACATAAATTCATCATAGTCGGAGTATCCCATACTTTTTAATTCTGTCAGCAGATACTCATGGGCTGAATGCATGGCAGTTTTTTTGTCCGACACGTTTTCCTGCTCTTTTTCATGAGTAAGAACACGCTCATAGAGTTTCTTCACGCTCGTAAATAGTTTGCTGCCCGGCTTCAGTCGCACAGACAGATAGCCACCCTCGCAGGGAAAGGCCAGCGCCATAACCCAGTAATATGATCCGTCTTTAGCCATGTTTTTGACATACGCCGCAACGGGTTTGTTCTGTTTTAAATACTCCCAGAAAACGTAAAAAATGGATCTCGGCATATCAGGGTGCCGTATCAATTTATGGAGTTGGCCAACAATAGAGTGCTGATCGTATTTGCTGATCCGGACGAAAATATCATTTGCATATTTAATGGCAGATTTTTCATCCGTAATGGAAAAAAACAGCTCCAAATACTCAAAGCGGCTCTCCCTGTTAATAGGCTCGGGCCGGATAATATCTTTGATTTTTACTGTCTCTTCTGCTGTATTTTCTTTCATATGAAGTCGGTTTATAGATGAAAGATATTTATCGGAGCAAATGTAATTTTAATAAGCAATTAAGACGATTGTTTTACCTGTTTATCATGGTTCGTTAAGCAGGTAAACTATTTTTCGGGAGAATCCGTAGTTCAACATCAACTTACCGATAACCCATTAACCAATCGCAAAAATTATCCATTAACTGCATATTTGCAGAGATTAGTTAAACGATGTTGCGGCCGGTCTGCAGATCAACGTAAATGTAATTCCGAGGATCGGACTGTTTTCTGTGAGCATGATTGCCGCGTGACGGCGGCTGGCAATAAGCTGCGCCAGGCTAAGGCCAATTCCCAGATTATTGGCTTTTGTAGTTGTGAAGGGGAAATAGAGATGTTCGACAATCTCATCGGGAATGACTGATCCAAAATTCGTGATGGAAATTTTTCGGGGAGATATTATTTCTACCTTAATCGGTTTATCGGCCGCTGACGGGTGCTCCGCAGCGTTATCCAGAAGAAGTGAGATAATCCTGTTCAGCTCAGACGGATTAAATTGAAACTTCTTGTCGGTGTGATTGAGGACCTGAATGCGGTTTTGGAGATCCTGGGGATAAGAGTACAGCAGCTCTTTTGTAATGATTTCTGCATCAGAAAAAATTGTGTTTGGTTCATCGTCGATGAACGCCTCAGCATGATGGAGAAGCTCAAGCTCGTCCATAATCTCAAATAGATAGTCGAGCCCTTCGCTAACTTTCGCCAGTTTACGCTTATCATTTCCGTTGGGGACATCTTCAACCATCTCAAGGTAGCCCTGCATTCCAGTCATGGGAGAACGGAGCCTGTGAATAAGAACGGCAATCATTTTACGAATCGTAAAAAGTGTATTTTCATCCGGTATGGAAGTTGATTGAGTTAACATCAATTTTGTATAGGTCTTTTTTTTCCAGTTGAACTGTTTTTTTACAGGTACCAGCCACTGATTGTTGAAGTATGCAAGGATCGGCTCTTTACCGCCGGGTTCAAAATGAATTACACTATTCAGTAATTTACCCTCCGGACCGGCGGAGAAATGTGCAGAACGTGCGGCTTTATTTGCCACAACGATAACATTACTTTCCGGATCTACGACAAACACGGGATCTGCGATGTCAGATAGTAAAGATCTGAGTGATTTCATTGATCGATTTTCCATTTCATGTTTGCCCATCTGGGTTTGCTTTAACTCCATTAACATGCCAGTCTAATCTAAAGGTTTACATTGTTTGGTAAAACTCTGTCCGCAATAATCTTTCAGTGATTCAGGGCGGCTTTCACGAGTTATCAGCACTCAAATGATTTGCTTAAGAGAGAAATTCGATCTGGAAAAAATTGCCTGTCAGGCGGTCAAATATACTGCTGCATGATTCTCTAAGATAACCGGACCGGTCTGTTGCCGGAGTACTGCACGCTTTTCGGAACATTTACACCAACTGGCACAAGGTTTGCATTATGCAGATGCGAAACAGAATACGTACTTGGTTTTATAAATAAAGTTCCGGTGAGGGACGAAGCGATTCATGCCATCACCTTTAATCATCTTACAGACGCAATCTTTCTGCAATGAAACTAATCGACAGTAACCACAGTCAGCTGCTTGCCCGGGCAATGGATACCTACACGCTTCGGCAGCGGGTTACGGCAGGCAACATAGCAAATGCCGACACCCCAGGTTTTAACAAACACAAGGTAGACTTTGAAGAGGAGCTGCAGCGCGTACAGAACAGTAAAGGAGTAAGGGGTATGAAAGAAGTCACTCCCAGCATTGTGGAAACAGACCAGTCTATTGAATTAGAAGATGAACTACTTGAAATGACCGATACACAGATACGCGTGAATTTAGTAACGCGATCGTTACGGCATCATTTTGAAATGCTTAAGAATGGAATAACAGGAATTAACCGATAACCCCAATTACTGCTATGCTACCCGACAGAATATTTTCAACATTTCAGACAGCCGCAAGCGGACTCGCTGTTCAGCGAGAGAAGATCGCTACGGCTTCAAGAAATATCGCTAATGCCGGTGTCTCTGCCCCTAAAGGATCTGATAACATGTATCGGCCTCAAACGGTGCAAACTAAAGCGGTCCATCAGGATAATTTTAAAAGCCTTCTTCTCAACAGTATGTCCACCCTGAAAAAGACAGACCCAAAGCATTTAGATCAGGCAGGTCCGGTGCAGTCGTCCAGGCACAATGCCGGCGGCGGGCTCGGGCCCCAGTTTCAGGTTGTGGAAGAAGATTCGTTTCGGTTTGAGTTTGATCCCAACCACCCCGATGCAGATGAAAACGGCATGGTTCGCTACGCCGATATTGATCTTGTTCGGGAGATGACGCAGCTGGTAAGCGCTAACAGGCTCTACGAAGCAAACCTGAGCGCTGTTGAAGCTGAAAAAGAGATTATTAAACGTTCATTCGAGATTTAAAACCATGATGATTACAGACCCCATTTTTAATCAGCAACAAGACCTTTCAATTCGAAACAACGGTATTCGTAAAGTTGCTGCCTCAGCTGCTCCGCCAAATCTTACTGTGGAAGAATCGTCCATGATTAAGAAAAATTTTGCCTCCTCCGCTCCGGTAAAACTGTACGATGTGCAGGGAAGCATAAGCGAGCACAACTTCGCCGATCGCGGCATGAATGTTGATACTAGAGCATAGGAATCCGAAAACTACTTAGAAAACCCGAACTATGGACCCAATTCAACTACAAGGTATTCAGCCGTTCCGTGAAATCGGAACTTCACCAGAGCGTGGAGGCACTCTGCAAACTGAACGCAGCGGAGAATCATTTTCAGATATGCTCGTAAAAGCGGTTGGAAATGTAGATCAGACCATGAAAGAGTCTGATCAGAATGTTCAGGATTTTGTGGCCGGTAAAACAGACAGCGTGCATGATGTGATGATATCGATGCAGCGGGCTCAACTCAGCTTTCAAATGATGGTTGAAGTTCGTAACAAAGCGATTGAAGCATATCACGAAATCAGCCGGATGCAAATTTAAGAGCTTTCTAAATGAGCAATATTACAACTACGTTTCAGGAATTTTTTGGCCCGCTAAATCCAGCTCAGAGAACACTTTTTGTTGGGATGGCTGTAGCGGTTATGGTGTTCGTGGGAGTTCTGTTTTATTGGGCTTTAAAACCCGATTATGTTCTCTTATTCGGTTCACTTCAACCCGAAGCCGCTCAGCAGGTTGCTGCTGAACTCGACGAGCGTGGCGTTTCGTATCGGGTGGAGAACGACGGGCGCTCTATCTACGTGTCGAATTCACAGGTACATGAGCTTCGGATGAAGCTTGCCACCATCAGCTCATCCCGTTCAGATGTTCAGGGGTATGAACTATTTGATGCCAATTCGCTTGGGATGACTGACTTTATGCAGCAGGTGAATAAAAAGCGTGCCCTGGAAGGTGAACTGGCTCGTTCTATTAACAGCCTTGACCAGGTAGAGTTCAGCCGTGTTCACCTGGTACTGCCTGAGCGGACTCCTTTTCAGCAATCTTCTGTACAAGCTACTGCATCGGTTATCATAACATTAAAGCAGGGCAAAAAACTTGGCGGTGACCAGGTGACCGGAATTACGTCCCTGATTGCAGGGAGTGTGGAGAGTCTCGACGCCGAATCCATTACGATATTAGACCAGGCGGGTAACCGGCTGACCGAAAGCGGAGACTCCAATTCCGATTTTGCTTCAGGAAACCTTCAGATGCAGCTTCGTAAAACAACAGAGAACTATCTCACCGAGCGTGGTCAATCGATGCTGGATCGGGTGTTGGGCAACGGTAACAGTATTTTGCGGGTGTCGGCCGAGCACGATTTCGATCGTTTGATTCGCGAGTCTGACCTGATTGATCCCGACAGCCGTTTGATCATCTCAGAAGACCGAAGATCGGAAATTAACAATGAAGAGAATTTACAACAGGTTCCCGTTGATGAGTTTACACCAATCGACCGTCGGGGTGAATCTATCGTTACTTCGCGGCGTGATCATGAAACCACTTCTCAAACCCGGAATTACGAGGTAAACAAAACACGGGAAATTTATGAGAAGACACAGGGCGAGATAAAACGCCTGTCGGCCTCTGTTCTGCTTAATTATAAGCAAAACCTGCAGACCAACGAAGCGGGTGAAGAGGTGATGGTTGCCGAACCGTATACGGCTGATGAGATTGAAGAATTCCGGGAAGTTGTGCGGCTTGCGCTCGGTATCACTCCGGCGAGGGGTGATGAACTTACCATCACACAGATACAGTTTCACGATCCAACGGCGGTTGATAATTTCGGATATTTCAGAGATACCCCGACACCATGGAGCGGGATATTCAGATGGGGGCTGATTTTAGCCACATTTATCGCCATTGTCCTGTTAATCATGAACATCAGAAAACGTATGGGTGAGGGTGTGCCGGAAGTTACGATGAGCCTGCCTGTGCCTGAACCGAAAGATAAGATTGAACAGCTTGAGCTTTCAGATGAAGAGAAGCAGAGCCTGGAAGGGATGAGTGATGAAGAGGTAGAAGACTTTGTAGATAAGAAACTGACGGATAAATCACGTAAGCAGCTTGAGCAGAAAGCGTATGTAATGGAAGAGATTAAAGATTTTGTGGAATTAAAACCCGCAGAAGCGGCTCATGTAATTCGTGCAATGATGACCCTGGAGGATGAAGGATAAGTATGGCTGTGAAAACAAAGGAAGCAATAATTGATGATGCCAGTAAACTGAGCGGAGCACAAAAAGCAGCAGTGTTCATCATAACGGTAGGTTCAAAAACTGCTAGCGAAATGATGAAAAATCTGAAATCGAACGAGGTTGAAGAGATTATGCTGGAAATTGCGAAGATGCGAAATGTCAAGACAGAGGTCGTTGACGATGTACTGCGCCAGTTCTACAAAATGATGGAAGCCAAGCAGTATATTCTCGAGGGCGGGTTTGATTACGCAACTGAACTGCTGGGTGAGCTCGGCGGCAATGCAAACTCCGAAAAAATGCTCCGTAAGCTGAAGGCCCAATCGGGTACTACGGTTTTTGATGAGTTCCAGGACACCAAGATTACGCAGATTGCCAATTTTATACAGAATGAACATCCACAGGTTGCGGCCCTTATCTTTTCGCAGCTTCAATTGGATAAAGCCGCAGAAATACTGGTTCACCTTGAACCTGAAATGCAGGGCGAAATTATGTTTCGGCTTGCCTCGATGGATAAAATATCTTCAGAAGTCATTGAGGAGATTGAAGAGGTTATAAAAGAGCATATGGGTGGAATGGACTCCCTTGGTGATCGCGTGAAAAGCGGAACCGCAACCGTTGCCCAGATCCTCAACGAAGCTGAAATTACCGTTGAACGGGGTGTTCTCGACAGTATCACCGCGCGTGATAGTAAAATGGCCGATGAGATTAAAGAGCAGATGTTCCTGTTCGAAGATATCCTGCACTTCGACGACCGCACAGTTCAGCTTATCATTAATGAAATGGAAAAAGCAGATCTGGTTATGGGTCTCAAAGGTGTGGAGGAGGAGCTCTCCAACAAGTTCCTCAGCAACATGTCGAACCGGGCTGCAGATATGCTCAAGGAAGATATGGAAGCCCTTGGTCCTGTACCGCTTAAGGATGTGAAAGATGCCCAGCAGAGCATTATCAAGAAGATCAAAGAGCTGGAAGAAGACGGGCAGATCAGTACCCGGAAGATGGAAGATGAAGAGATTGTAGAGTAGGGTTATTATGAGCAGCCGGAAAATAATCGATGAAAACAGGATAAACTGGAATAACCGCAACCAGGCTACGCTCAGCTATAAAATGATTTTTGACGATCGTCCGGAGATCGATCTGATGGAAGCAGAGGAGGAAAAGCCGGATGTTGACGAGCTGCTGGCAGAAAACAACCGTCACTGGGAAGAGAAGCTTCGCAGGACTCAAAAAGAGTTGTACCAGGCAGGATTGAAAGAAGGCACGGAGCGCGGCTATGAGCAGGCGTCCGGTGAAATTGATGATAAGCTAATGCGTCTTCAGTCTATTCTGACGGAAGCGCAAACTGAATGGCGCGAACGCCAGCTTATGATGGATCCCGGAGTGATTGATCTCGCTTTTGAACTGGCCGAATCGATTCTGGAAATCCCCGTAGATAATCCGAGTATCAGGGCCCGGATGGAGTCGGAGCTGGGGCCTATACTGCAGAAAATGGACGAGTCATCGAAGCCGGTACTCTGGATTTCCGAATCGGACAAGGAGTTTATCAGCCGGCTGAAAGAAGAGTATGCTGCACCGGCAACCCTTTACATTCGCGTGAATGAGGAGTTTAATCCGGGTGAGTATAAGATAGAGAGCAGCCGGGAAACGATCGTTCACAGCTTTAAGACAATGCTAACAGACCTTAAGAAGTCACTGAATCTGCCGTCATGGAATCAGTAGCAGCAAAAGATATTTCAAAGCACTACGATCGGGTTCGGAACTACCTGAAATCTCATAAAGTGCGTTCCAAACGGTTTGGCAAAGTCTCTTCTGTTATAGGCACGATTATAGAATGTACAGGGCTTGAGGCATGTCTTGGTGAAATTTACGGTATCCATACCATTACAGGAAAAATTGTTGAGGCGGAAGTGGTGGGCCTGAAAGATGAGCGCACGCTTTTGATGCCCTACGACAGGGTGGAAGGGATGAAATCGGGCTGTCTGGTAGAAAGTTTTGGTCAGGCGCTTACCATACCCGCCGGAGACGCCATGCTTGGACGAGTGCTCGACGCCAACGCCAATCCAATTGATCAGAAAGGGCAGATGCTCTGCAGCGATCAGCAGGATGTTCACAGCGATCCGCCCGCTCCGCTTGAGCGCAACCGCATCGAGGATATCATGTTTACCGGCGTTCGGGCGTTAGACTCCATGAACACCATTGGTTCAGGCCAGCGGGTGGGGCTTTTTGCGGGTTCAGGTGTTGGTAAAAGTGTGCTGCTCGGCATGATTGCGAAACACTCCGAGGCCGATGTAAATGTGATCGCACTTATTGGAGAGCGTGGCCGGGAGGTGCAGGAATTTATTGAAGATACACTCGGCCCGGAAGGGCTGAAGCGCTCTGTTGTGGTTGCCGTTACTTCTGATATGGCCGCAATGAGCCGCATCAAAGGAGCCTTTACCGCTACCGCTATTGCAGAATATTTCCGCGACCAGGGAAAAAATGTCCTTTTGATGATGGACTCTGTAACACGTGTTGCAATGGCGCAGCGCGAAATTGGACTGGCCTCCGGCGAGCCTCCCACCACCAAAGGATACACCCCAAGTGTATTTGCCATCCTTCCAAAATTGCTGGAACGGGCAGGGAAAACAGGCAGGGGAAGCATCACCGGAATCTATACGGTTCTCGTGGATAACGACGATATGAATGAGCCGATTGCAGACGCAGTACGATCCATTTTAGACGGGCATATCGTGCTTTCGAGGCGGCTGGCGCATAAAAACCACTATCCGGCTATCGATATCCTGGAGAGTATTTCGCGGGTGATGCCCAATATTGTTTCGAATGAACAGCGCGCTGTTGCAATGAAAGCGCGCGAGATTTTGGCGACCTATCGCGAAGCTGAAGACCTGGTGAATATTGGCGCCTATGTGAAGGGGTCGAATAAAAAAATTGATGAAGCGATCAAAAAGCATCCGGGTTTGGAATCATTTTTGATACAGGATATGAACGAAGCCGACTTCAGAGATAATCTCTGGGATTCGCTGAAGAAAATTATTGAATAAACTCACAAGGTCATCATGGCATTTAAGTTTTCATTAGAATCGGTTCTGAAAGTTCGGAAGCACCAGGAAAAGCTGCAAAAGCAGAAACTGGCAGAAGAGCTGATGAAAAAGCAGCGAATTGATGAAGTGAAAACTGAGGCTCGTGAAAAACTTAACAGTTTCCTGGAAAAAGACCAGTTTGATGAAGCGCAGAACATTCAGAAAATAAAGCGTCACGGCCGCCATATTCTGCAAACACATGAGCTGATTCAGAAGCTGAATAGCGAATCTGAAAAAGCGGAACTGTCGGTTGGGAAAGTTCGGGACACACTGGCCGACGCCCACAAAAAACGTCACATTTTAGAAAAGCTTAAAGAGGTAGAACAAAATATGTTCGCCCGGCGAATTCAGAGAAATGAGCAGAAAACGATGGACGAAATCGCCACCCAATCATTTAGCAGGTAGTACCAGGTATGGACAAGTCATTACTCTTAAAAATTATTGGGGTTATAGTAATCTCATTCGTAGTGATTACGGTGGCTGTGTTTTTTCTATACCCCTATATCAACGAAGAAAATTACGAAAAAATACAGGCCGAGAGGCTTGAGAACTCAGCTTCTGAGCCAACGGGCAACATTGCTCAAACAGGTGAGGCGAGCAATCTGACCGGCGGCGGGCAGTTTGCTTATCTGCAGAATGAGATCCGGCGGCTCAGGCAGGGAGATTTTGGCTGGGATGAGAAAATTGATTCACTGAACGAAGCAAACCGGCTTATTGCTGCGGAGCGGGATTCGGTCCTGGCTGAACTCAACAATTTGAAAGAGAAGCTGGAGAACGAACCCGGTCTCTTTTCAGGAAACGGTGGCGAAGATGCAGAGCGACCCGAAATGGTGGCGGCGTCAGATGAACCGACAGAGGAGTTTAGCGAAAGAGTTAAGAGCCTGCTGAATCTTGATGAAGAGGAGCTGCAGCCGATTGCCAACCAGATGACACAGAACGAATTGGTAAAGATTTTCAGGAATTCGAGCAACATGCAGCGTGAAAAACTGCTTCGGTCGCTTTCACCGGAACGAGCAGCCAAACTGATGCGGGAGATCATGCTATGATAAATAACCAGATTCCAACATTAGCGGGGAATAAAACCGATCTCTTTGCGGAAATCGGAAAAAATGGCGCCGAAAAAGGTGAAGGAAAAGATCAGGGTGGTCTTTTTAAATTTTTGATGAGTTCTGTTCAGCAAGATGGCGACGGCAAAAATTCCGGGGGAAATGGCAAACTGTTTCCAGGCGGCAACCTTATACAGGAAAGGGAGGCAGCTGCTGACGGTAAAGATGTGAAGATTACGGATATACTGGCAGGATTGGATGAAAATACCAAAAATGAGCTTATTACAATTTCAAGGCTTCTGAACGGATCAGATGAGCTGAAATCGGACGGTGATAGCAGTGATGAAGAAATAACAGATTTGTCACCGGCTGAAAGTGAACTTACTGTAGAAGAATCTGAGATTGACGGCAATCAAGCAGAATTGTTTGGTGACAATGCTGAGTCAGAAGGCGAAGAGAATACCGAAGCTGAATCAAATCAAACAATTGCAGGTGAACAGCAGGTGTTTTCCGGCACAAACGTCCAGGCGGACCGGCAGGGTACCGATACGGATGCAGATACTGAACTCCCGGAAAATGGCGGACGATCTCTGCACGGTCCGGGTGAAAATGTGGCGGCTGCAGGCAGCTCCGATATCAATGAACCTATTTCACTAAACGAAGCAGCCGGAACTGCCGGTTTCTCCGGTTCAGAAGCGGCTGCAGGTGATGCGCCAGTAAAGGGTGAGAGCAGCGAAAAGAAAGAAACTCAACCCGTAAAAGGACTCTCCGGTGAGTTGAAGAGTGGAACAGAATCACCGCTGTTTCAGAGTCTCTCTGCCGAAGGTTTGAAAACAGAGAAGGACAGTGGAGAAGTAAAGCAGGAAAATTATCGCAGCGGAAGTATAAGTCGTGAAGATCGTGAAAGTGGATTTGTGAGCCAGCTGCGTGCGTTTGCCGCCTCTCATTCATTAGCAGCGCAGCAAACTCAAACTGAGTCTGTACCGCCTGCTGAAGTTAAAGAGGTAAAAACCGCAGAGAGCGAAAATGTACAGAAAATGTTCTCTGATCTTGCCATTGGAAATCTGAACCAGGAAGCCGCTGAAGTAAGAAGCCTGAAAGCGAATCAAATACGCGAAATTCGGTATAGCAATTATCAGTCAGGTTTATCGGGCAGGCGGGAGACCGGTTTTACCGGCAGTGATATCTCAACATCACCCGGAGCGGGCGCTTCTGTATCCAATGCAAATAAATTAAATATGATGTCGGTATCGGGTGTTGCCCCCGCAGGCGTTTCAGCCTCTGTTGAACAGATAGACCAAGATGCGGCGGCAATGTGGAAAGAGCACATAGCGGAATATTTTGAATCGAAGGAAAAAAGTTCTGCAGAACAGGCGTCGGCTCTTACCAAACTAAATGACTTTGCGGTAACGAACATTTCAGTGCGACGGAACTTCGCCATGAGTATTGGCCAGGCCATCATGAGCGCTACCGGTGAGGGCAAAAAAGCGGCTGAAACGTGGCAAAAACATACGTTTAAGCTCGATAATGGAAGCAATATCCAGCTCTCAGCCCGCGAAGTAGACGGTGTTTTGCAGCTTAGGCTCAGCTCATCAAGCCCGGAGCTGAACAAGCTGCTGACGGATCACCAGGATGAAATCCGCGAGCATCTCGGTAAAGAGATTGACATTCAGATCGACCTGCAGCTCGATTCACAGGGCGATGGCCAGCAGGCCGGTTTCCTGGGAGGAACTGGCGGGCAGGAGCAAAGAGGCAGCCAGTTTCTGGATGAAAATTCAGCTAAAACGAGTGAACAGGCCGTGGAGGAAGTAGTGCCAAAAGCCGTGCGAAAGTTCGGGTATAATCAAATGGAATGGACAGCATAATCAGGTAAATCTATGGATATAAGCAATATTAACTCACTCACGTCGATGGCCAACAACGAGCGGACATCCGGGAATAAGAACAATCTTGGCCAGCAGGAGTTTTTGCAGCTTCTTGTGGCCCAGATGAGGAACCAGGATCCCATCAACCCGCTCGACGGTGCTGAATTTGCGTCACAGCTGGCGCAGTTCAACTCTGTGGAGCAGCTGATTAACGTGAACAGCGGACTGTCTAAACTGCAAAGCAGCCAGGAGCTCATGAGTTCCAGCCTGACCAACTCGATGGCGGCATCTCTGACCGGGAAGAGCGTGAAGGCACTCAGTAACCAAATCCATCTGCCCACCGGCGGTACGTCTGATATCAATTTTAAGCTGAACAATTCAGCTTCTGAGGTTGAAATCATCATCAGAAGCGAAAACGGCAGTGAAATACGCAGAGAAACACTTCAGGGCCTTGCTTCCGGCGATAACAGCTGGCAGTGGGACGGCAGAAATGACTCTGGAGATCGAATGGCTGATGGCAACTACACTGTAGAGGTTAAGGCTTCAAATGATGGTTCGAGGGTGGATTCACTCGTTTATGTAGAAGGTACTGTAGATAAGGTTCGATATACCGGCAACGGGGTATTTTTATCACTCAATAACATCCAGGTTCCGATCGGCGATGTTGAAGAGGTTGGACTGGCACTATAAACAGAAACAAAGAATAGTAACAATTAACTAACAGCGGCTTACCACGAGGGTAAACTTTACAGCGTAACAGCCTGTAGCCGAAATCTAAACAAGGAGTAAATTATGTCTTTAATCAGATCACTAAATTCTGGCGTAAGCGGTTTGAAAGCTTTTCAAACCAAAATGGACGTTATTGGAAATAACATCGCAAACGTGGAAACGGCCGGTTTTAAATCATCGCGTGTTTCTTTTTCAGAAATGATGAACCAGAGGCTCGGACGGTCCGGTGTAGGCGGAGATTCATCTCCGCAGCTTAGCAACGAGGTGGGCCTGGGCGTGCGTGTATCGTCTATCGACCGCGATTTCAGCCAGGGAGCGATGCAGACCACCGGCAGAACTACAGATCTTGCGCTGGAAGGTAACGGCTACTTTATCGTGAACGATGGCAGCCAAAACCTGATGACGCGTGCCGGAAATTTTGTGTTCAATAAAGACGGAATGCTTGTTGACCAGGGCGGACGGCAGGTGCAGGGGTACAATGCCGATAGCAACGGGAATATTTTAGGCGGCGGACAAACCAGCGGTATTCGAATTGATTTTGAAAACGCGCTGCCTCCAAAAGCAACTGAAAACGTAACGCTTGCAGGAAACCTTAATGCCACTACAAGTAAGTCACAGGTTGTTCAGGCTCAAAATGGATTTACTGTTGAAGGTGGTGGAATTGCGAACTTGAATACAGATTTGAATTCGCTGTCGCAGATGTTGACAGACCTGGAAAATGGCGATACGATTGACTTTGAAGTCACTCTGAACGACGGAACCACAGCTACACTTAGCTATACCTATACCGACGGCGACACGATGGAAAATATGATCCAGGAGTTTAATGCTCAGCTGAACGCAGGTGGCGATGAAGGTCAGATGACGCTTGTAGACGGATTGATGGTGTTAAGATCATCACAGCTTGGCGACAGCAGCCTGCAAATTACAGATGTATCTGTGAATGGTGCCGGCAACATTAACTTTCCCGGTTTCCAGGTTGTTCAGGATGGCGAAACCAATACAAGAACGATGAGTACCACGGTATTTGATGATCTCGGGCGTGCCCACTCTCTGATTATTGAGTTTACCCAATCAGATACAAACGAATGGCAGTATGAAGCCAAGTTTGTAGAAGGGCAGGAGATTACCAACGGAGCAACCGGAACCGTTTCGTTCGATGAGCTTGGTCAGCTCGCATCTGGCGATACGCTGGATATGACATTTGAGCCGGGTAATGGCGCAAATGCATCGAGTTTTGAGGTAAATCTTGGCGATACGGGGCAGGGAACCCGCTTTACGCAGTATGCAGGAACCAACACGGCAAAAGTGATTAACCAGGACGGATATACCCAGGGTGAGCTTGTGGATATCAATATAGATGGTGATGGCCGCGTGCAGGGCATATACGACAACGGAAATAACATGGTTCTGGCACAGCTTGGAATCGCCCAGGTCCAGAACCAAAACGGTATGGAGATGGTAGGGAACGGAATGTTCCGTCCTACATCAGCAGCCGGTGAGACCTTCATTAATACGGCAGATAATTTTGCTGATGCAAGCATCAATGCCGGTGCACTTGAAGGTTCGAACGTGGATCTTGCAAAAGAGTTCACCGAAATGATTACATCGCAGCGGGCGTATCAGTCTAATGCACGGGTAATCAGTACTTCAGACGAAATGCTGATGGAGGCCGTAAACCTGAAACGATAAGGTTCAGTAGCTTCTTACTAAAGCAGATCACATAAAGCGTTGCGCTACATCCGCTGTTTACATAACAGAAGATGCTGCGTAACGCTTTTTTTTTGGCCATGGTGGTTCAAATCGCCATCTGTTTTCTAACATTAAATCTGACCGGAAGTCGATCATTAAAAATTAAGTTTCGAATTGCCGGGCCGATAAGATTCATATGTTAGACAGATCGACCATCATAGGATTTATTATTGGTATAACGCTGGTTTTGCTTGCCATTGCAACGCAGGGAAGCATATTGATTTTTGCCAGTTTATCATCGGTTCTTATCATTGGCGGCGGGATTATTTCCGCCACCATGGTTAATTATAGCTTTGAAAATATTAAAGATAGCTTCGCTGCAATCACCAGTATGATGGGGGCGAAGGGTGTCGATTTGAGAACCGATATGGAGCTTCTGAGTATGTTTGCAAGGCGTGTTCGCACGGAAGGCCTGCTGGTGTTGGACAGCGACATTCAGCACATCAACGACACCTACCTTAAAAACGGCCTACAGCTGGCTGTGGATGGATTTACGAAGGAGAGTTTAGATAGTATTCTCCGCGATGAAATTAAGAGCAGGGAAAGGCAGGTTGATACATCCATAAACGTAATGTATTCAATGGCTGACTACGCCCCGGCCTTCGGAATGATCGGTACGGTAATCGGGATGGTGCTGATGCTTCAGAATATATCGGATCCGGAATCGCTGGGCGCGGGACTTTCAGTTGCGCTTCTTACAACACTTTACGGCACCATGGCGGCAAATATGGTGCTGGGTCCGCTGGCCGGGAAGCTGGAGTATTTGAGCGAGCTGGATATAAACCGAAAAGAGATGTTCAGAACAGGAATCATATCTATCGTGGAGGGTGAAAATCCGCGAATCATGGAAAAGAAAATGCTGATACATGTGGACCCGCAAAGCCGTGCTGAGTATATAAAATACCACGAAGGGATACGAATCAGTAAAGAGCGCGATGAAAAATTTTATAAACTCTGGATAGAACAGCAGAATAAAGAATGGGACGATCTAAAAAGAGTTCTGGAAACTGGTTAGTCACCTACAGTGATTTGGTGACACTTTTACTGGTGTTTTTTGTGGTTCTATACACGCTAACACCGGGAATTGACGAATCTATTTTCGATAATTTTATATCCTATTTCCAAAATTCAATTGGTGTGATTGACAACACATCGGTACTTGAAAAAAATACCGAAAACGCTCAGTCGGACTATCGAATAGCAGTTGTTGAAAAGTGGAAAGTAGTGGAAGATTTTCTTGAAAACAGAGATCTGTCCGACCAGGTGGATATTGAAATGATACCGGAAGGGGTGAAAATTACGCTCAGTGATTCGCTTACGTTTAACAGCGGATCATCGGAACTCTTGCCCGCGGCAAAGGAAGTGCTGGAAGAAATTGCCGCGGTGTTTGACGACGAGGTGGAGGAGGCCGAAGTGCAGGGTCATACCGATTCCGTACCTGTTGCGGCTAACTCCTACTACCGGTCGAACTGGCACCTTGGTGCGGCGCGGGGTGTATCGGTACTCAATTTTATACAAGAACGCTCTGATATGGAGCCTGAACGGTATAAAGCAAGCAGTTTTGGTGAATACAGGCCAGTGGCCGATAATCAAACACAGGCCGGCAGAAGACTGAACCGAAGAGTTGAAATTTATGTGAGATATAAAGGTCTGATGCCCGATGCGGAGCCGGAGATTATGATTACTGAACCTATTTCAGAGTAGTACGTTGGATTGATCATTAATGAGTAGGGTATTGTTTATGAGTGAATAAATTTTTTAGGTCACGGTTATGAAAAGAAAGTGTACCGGGTACGATTTTTAGAAGAAGCGAGTATTTAATCCGCAGTTGCGATGTTTCAGAGCTGAATCATCCCGGGCTACCCCAACACCCCATTATTTACAGAAAACTACGTTATGGCTGAGAAAAAGAAAGAAAAAGAAAAGAAGAAGCCGAAGAAAAAGGGCATCTCAAAATTTCTTCCTTTAGGAAAATATTTCCTGATTTTGCTGGTGCTTGCAGTCCAGGGTATCATTGCATACCAGATTGTTGATAAAAATTATGAAAAAATTTTTACGCTTATTGACAGCTTACTGGAGCCTGAACCCATTCACTATACGCTTGAGGAACTGATCGTAAACCCGGCCGGATCGAACGGTCAGCGATTTTTAGTGGTGGAGTTAAGCCTTGAATTACGCAATGAGAAGCATGCAGAGCTGATTGAGAAGAATAAAGAGAAGATTAAACACAACATGCTTGAGGTGCTGTCATCGCGGTCGGTGGCCCAGCTGAATAAGTTTGAAGAGAGAGAGATACTTCGGAATGAACTCGCTGAAATAACAAATGATGCAATAGGTGTGCATTCGGTACGCAATTTGTATTACACCCGATATGTAATGCAATGATGTTAACAACCGAACGACATAACCTATATGAACTCAGTTCCTCAAAAGCAGAAGCCCGGGAAGCGTAAATATGTAACATCTTACGATTTCAGGCAGCCTAAACTTTTCAGTAAAGAGATAATGCGCACCCTGCGCACTCTCCATGATGTGCTTGCCAGGAATCTGGGCCGTGTTTTCAGCAGTGCGCTGCGGCAGAAAGTGGATGTAAATCTGAAAAAGATCGATCAGATTTCAACAAATGAATTCATTCACAATATTTCGAGTCCCAGCGTCATCTACCTTCTCTCCGTAAAAGAGCTCGGTGGAGATATGATCGCCGTGATACCCCCGGAGTTCTGTATCTACCTGATCGAGCGTCAGAGTGGCGGCCGCGGCAATGATCTCTCCGAAAAGCGAACGTTAACAATGATCGAAGAGAAGATCATCTCCCGGATCATGAAGCATATCAACAGGGAGATTGTCACCGCATGGGAGCCTTATATGGATTTCCACATCAACTCGACCACCTACGAAAGCAAGCCTGAGAATATTCACCTTATGTCGGTTGACCCTACTATCGTTGCTAAGTTTATCATCGATACCGGTGAAGAACAGATTGAAATTCAGGTCTCTTATCCCTACAGCCTCCTGAAGGAGGCAATGAACGATTCTGTGCTGAAGAAAAATAGTCATTCCAGTACGGAAAAGCTCAATCCGGAGCAGTTTCAATCCTACCAGCGGACGCTTATGGGAGCCTCTGTTAAGGTTCAGCCGCTGCTGGGTACTACACATCTCTCCATCAGAGAAATTATAGAACTGAAAGAGGGAGATACGATTCCTCTGAATCAGCGCACGGATAAACCTCTCGAAATAAGAGTAAACAATAAAAAGAAAATGACCGGATATCCCGGGCTGGCCCAGGGCCGAAAGGCGATAAAGGTGTTTGAAATCATAGAAGAAATCAACGAACAGGAATTACTATAACTATGGAAAACTGGAAAGAAGAATTTCAGAACTATTTGCCGGATGTAGAGAAATTTTTAACCTCGGTCCTTTTGGAAGAGACTGAAGTTGAAATTACTTCTGCTGAACCCATTGAACGGCAGTCCGTTCTTGATACAGCTCAGAAGTCAGACATTTTTCTCTTTACGAAAGATCAGGAGCACAATGCTGACTGTATTATCGTACTTGAAGAGGAGTGGTACGGTCTGCTCTCCAGTATCATGCTGGGTGTGGAGGAGAAAAAGAATAATGAAATCACGCGTGACCTTCTGAAGAAATTCTCTTCTGAGCTTTCGTCCACCCTTGTTAAGAGGATGGAAGCGAACGGATTAAAAGCAGATCCTGAGGAGATGAAGGTACTGACCCACGGACAGGTGGAGAAGGAGCTCGGCCATACCGAATATTTTTTCGTGAAGATGGAAATTGCGGGCGTGGCGGACGAGAATGTAAGAGCCGCCTTTCTTGTCGGCAACCCGGAAGCTCTCATTGAAGTTGAGGAGCCGGAGGAAGAGAAACCCGACCAGGCAGAAGGAGAGACGAAGAAGGCTGATAAGGCGAGTACTGAACCGAAGGCAAATCAAGAAGATGATGATTTTGACTCCACCGACGGCGAAGAGATGGAAGAGATGGGCAGCCTGGAAGACATTATTTCCGGCAGGCATGTTGAATTCGAAGACTTCGACGAACCTTCAAACGGCAACGGCCATGAGAACGGGCACAGCCGAAGTATGGACCTGCTGAAAGATGTAGAGATGGACGTGTCGGTTGAGCTTGGCCGCATTGAACTGCCCCTGGGCAAAGTTCTGCAGCTTGCAAAAGGTTCTGTTATTGAGCTGGAAAAACTTGCCGGTGAACCGGTAGATATCCTGGTGAACGGACACTGTATTGCGCAGGGCGAAGTGGTTGTGATTGACGAGCACTTTGGCGTGCGGATTGCAAACCTCATTACCACCCGGCAACGAATTGCAAAACTACAGTGATGGATCTTAAAAACCATCTGTCGTCCTCATCGACAGACCCCAAACAGATTCTCAAAATTGTACTCGCCTTCGCCGTTGTGATGCTGGTTCTTTGGCTTTTTATGATCTCCCGCATGGATTTCAGGGGGGATCTTGAAACCGCCGATCCAAGAATTCAGGCGCAGGGAGATTCGCTGCGCGCCGCCATTTCGCAAAATGAAGGACGTCCGCAGCGCCCCAAAAGAGAGTCGCCAAATATTTTCTTCAACGCGTTTACCACCTTTATTGTGCTGATAGGCCTGCTGGGTATGGTGTGGTTCTGGGCCAGGACAAAAGAAAAAACCACGCAGAAGAGAACAGGCCTGAACGAAATTGGAGCCCACATGCTGGGGCAGGGCGCGCAGCTTAAAATTGTGGAAATTAATAACGAAATATGGGTAATCGGCATTACCGGCAGTTCCGTAGATCTGCTCCACCGATACACCCGTGATGAGTGGATCGAGAAAATAGAGGAAGAAGAACCCGGAAATGAATCAAGCTTCTACAAGATGTTTAAAGGAGAAAAAAAGTGAACCTGATAAAAAGATGTATTAGTAACAGATATTCACGCTTTGCGGCGCTGCTGGGACTTTTTTCGGTCATGATTCCATCAGCCGCTTTTGCCGCCTCCTCAGCAGGATCGCTGCTGCCGGCTTTCTCTTTAAATCTGCCGTTTTTTATGCAGGCGCTGCCGCAGATCGATCTTTCGATAGGCGGAGAAGCGGAAGATTTTTCTCTCGCCATTCAGGCGTTGATCCTGATTACAATTCTTTCGTTTGGTCCCGCTTTCATCACCATGATGACCAGTTTTACGCGAATTATTGTGGTTTTCTTTTTTCTGAGGATGGGACTCGGCACGCAGCAGTCTCCTCCAAACCAGGTGCTGATAGGCCTGGCGCTGTTTCTGACCATTTTTATAATGATGCCTACGTTCAACCAGGTCAATGAAATTGCCATTCAGCCCTACATAAATGATGAGATGACGCAGGCGGAGGCTCTGGTACAGGCAGCCATACCGCTGAAGGAGTTTATGGTTGCCCAGACAAGGAACCAGGATCTTCTGTTCTTCATGGATATGGTGGAGATAGAATCCGTAGACAGTATTGAAGACATTCCGCTTTTTGTGGTTGTGCCGTCGTACGTGATGAGTGAGCTGCGGATCGCTTTTCAGATTGGGTTTATGATCTACCTGCCGTTTATGGTGATCGATCTTGTTGTGGCTTCGATACTGCTCGCCATGGGAATCATTTTCCTTCCGCCCGTGCTGGTATCCCTGCCGTTTAAGATCCTGGTATTTGTGCTGACCGACGGCTGGTACCTGCTGGTTCAGTCGCTGGTGCGGAGCTTTAATTAACAGCGAACGGTAAATGAACCGTAACCTGCTGTTCAGAACATTTTAAGAGGAAGAATTATGAATATTGATACAGGAATATACTGGCTGCAGGAGATGCTGATGGCGGTTGTGGTTCTGTCGGCACCGGTGCTGACCGGAGCGCTTGTGGTTGGCCTGACCATTGCAATTTTTCAGGCGGCAACATCTATCCAGGAAATGACGCTGAGTTACGTACCAAAAATGATTGTTGTGGTCATTATTCTCTTTTTCATGTTCGGATTTATGCTGCAGTTTGCAATCGATTTTACACAACGAATTTTTGATTTCGTGCCACAGATTGCGAATTGAATGAGCGGGCGGCAAAATAGCTCCGTTTTATGGCAGAAGGTGAAGTAAAATGGAAATATTATCGGTCGAATACTTACTGGGCTCGTTTCTGATATTTATAAGGGTAAGCAGCAAGATGCTGACGGCCCCTTTCTTCAGTTCGGCTGCATTTCCCGCCCAGGTAAAA
>CAZKIZ010000015.1:0-20301 GCA_964552935.1 uncultured Rhodohalobacter sp.
CCTGCTGGTATGGATTAGGATCTTCGCTTCCGTCGTGCTCGTATAGAGAAGTTCCATGCAGTGATTTCATCGTGAGCCGGTGGCTTCCGTCGGTATGTACCGTTCCTTTTGTTGCCTGGAACACCTCATCTACGCGGCTCATTGTATTGGGCTGATGCCTGCACTGGCTTGAAATTACGGCTCCGCCCGGATAGGTGAACTCCACAAAATGGTGATCGAAAATTTGACCGTGATCTTTTCCGGTACGTACTTCGCGTCCGCCCATGCCCTGTGCCGTTTTCGGATATTCACCGATAAACCAGTTCGCCACGTCAATTTGATGAATGTGCTGCTCCAGAATATGATCGCCGCAAAGCCAATTGAAATAGTACCAGTTTCGCATCTGGTACTCCATTTCTGTCTGGTCCGGCTCACGCTCCCTAACCCATACTCCGCCACTGTTCCAATACACCTGCCCGGAGATAATTTTTCCAATTTCGTTGTTATCAATTCTTCTGTACGCCTCACGATAGTTGTCCTGGTAGTGTCGCTGCAGACCAACCACTACGCTCAGATTTTTTTGCTGTGCGCGTCGCCCGGCTTCAAGAACCCGCCTTACTCCCGGCACATCTGTAGCAACCGGCTTCTCCATAAACACATGCTTGCCCTGGTCAATGGCATATTCAAAATGCTTTGGTCTGAATCCCGGAGTGGCGGCAAGTATAACTACATCGGCCAGGTCAATTGCGTCTCTGTACGCGTTGAAGCCTGTAAACTTATGCTCTTCCGGCACATCAAGCCGTCCCGAATCACCATATCGCTGCGAGAGCGTTGAATAACAATCATCGAGCCTGTCTCTGAAGGCATCCGCAAGTGCTACTATCTTCACACCTTCATCTGCAGTGAGCGCCTGGTTGGCGGCACCTGTGCCCCGGCCGCCGCAGCCAACAACCGCAACTTTTAGCGTATCGCTTGCTCCTGCAAAAGCACTGGCTCCAATCGGCAGACTGCTCATCAGCAGTCCTCCGCCAACAGCCAAAGAGGCATTTTTACAAAATTCACGGCGTGATAACGATCGGCTTAGAGATTTTTCTGACTTATCCATTGTTGTATCCCGAAATGTATGTTTTATGAACGATTAAAAGTGTTTGACGGACTTTATTTCTATTTATATCTGAGTTTGATAATAAAATTGCTGTCTATTTTCAGTTGAATTCCTGTACCAGCTAGCTGAAAAATCCAGAAGGGTATTCAATTCCAACATATGTTGAGTGAAATTTAAGTGGGACTTAATTAAAAATCTTGCATCGCTTCGATCCAGTACTCTTCAATCTTTTCAGGTGGTGGTGTATCTTTTGGACGTACGAGCCTGAATCCTACAAACTGAGCATTTGTGTGCCACCAAAGGCTTTTAGGCATCTGGGGATCAAGCATCTTCCAGCGCTCCTGCGAGCCTCGTCGTTTTGCACAGCGCTGATCCTCAACGCCATCCATCCATGAACCGCCCCGAACGGATCTCGGATAGAGCTGGTCAGGTTTGAACCATGGATTCTCTGCCGGCAAACCTTCCAGCCTTTCAAAATAATCGTCGTAATACTGATCCATCGTCCACTCTGCAAGGTTACCGGAGAGATCGTGAATACCAAAATCGTTCGGCTCTTTAGTACCTACCCGGTTGTAACTCCTGTCGCTGTTGCCGCTATGCCAGACATAGCTGTCAATATCTTCAGCTGAATCCCCGGAAAAATAAGGAGTATCTGAACCGGCTCTGCATGCATACTCCCACTCCGCTTCGGTTGGCAGCCTGTAAAAATCTCCGGTTTTGGCCGTCAGCCACTTCGCAAACATCACAGCCGCGTAATGGGTCATACTGATTGCGGGATATCCGTCTCTGCCCATCCCAAACGTCATATCTACGTATGGGGCTGTAGGAGTAGATATTGCATCGGCTGTAATTTGGACTACACGATCCGTTTCATCGTCAAGCTCTCGGGTTAGCAGGTCTACAACTTCGTTTGCAAACAGATCGTATTGGTTCCACGTTATTTCATATTTCCCCATCCAGAACGAATCTACTTTCACATCTCGCGGCGGACCTTCATTTCCTGATCTGCCCGCTTCGTTATGAGGACTACCCATTCTGAAAACACCCCCCGGAACGGCAACCATCTCTATTTCAACATCCTCATACCCGGGTACTGCCTGGGAGTAGTCCCTGAAATCGTCGTCTGCACTGTCTGAATCAATATAGAGAAAACCTGAAACACTCAGGACAACAGCCATTATCAAACAGAATATCCCCAAAAAATTTACTGCGTACTTAAATACTCTATTCACGATATACTATTTCATGAAACTTAAATTCAAAATGGTAACGCTACCAAATTAGGTGCCTACAGAATAATTAAAAAGTTTGAATTATATAAAAAAGAAATTTGGCTTTAACTCCTTTAGATGATCAAGTTGGTAATATATAGTGTTTATCAAGTTCATTATTCGTTCTCAGTGTTAATTTGAAAAAAATTTCACAAGCCCTGAACTGATCACTGATATTTTACCGAAACTAATTATTTGAAAAATTTATCAGTATAACTAAAAGCTGGGATGCATTTAATTATACAGGTGTTTCTTCCAAAATATCATTAGTATCATCATTCATGGTAGTACAGTTATAACGACATAAATACTCTTGCTCCAGTAACCTTCTGATAAACATTGTATTACAAACGATCAGTTTAAATAAAAGGGTCATTCATTTACCAAGAAAAAAGATCTTGATTTTAGCTCTCTTATTTATACTTTGGGAAAAGCAATCAATTTCCAACAGGAAAAAAGCTTTTTAATTCAGTACACATAAATCAAAATCAAACAGACAAAACAATGATTCCTGATATATTTTTTTCCAAAAATCTGTTTTTTGGTTTATTGTTTTGTTAACGCTATCATTATTTATGAGCAAATCGGATGGTCAGGGTTCTTTTTTTTAAAAAATTTGCGTAGAAGCGCTTTTTTAAAAACAATTTTTCCCGTGTACTACTCGATTCAACTCTGGTTCAATACTCAAACCACAAACAGAAGACAGATCTATGAAACACAAATACGATCAATCCAAATGCTTACTTCTGAAGAAAATCGCCTTAAAGACCGGAGTACTTTCACTCCTGGTGATTACTTTTACGATGGTAACCCATTTGGCAACCGCACAAGCACAAGATGCTGAGGTAACAGGAACAGTTACCGACGCAACCACCGGTGAAACGCTGCCGAGCGTGAATATTCTCGTCGTCGGCACAGATATCGGTACCACAACCAACCTTGACGGAGAATTCACGTTAACTGTGCCCACCCTGGATGTTACACTGCGATTTTCCTATATAGGATATCAAACCAGAAACATTCCTGTTGAGGGACGCACATCTATAGATGTTGAACTTCAGTCGGCTGAGGTTGTCGGCCAGGAAGTAGTAGTAACAGGGTACGGAACCGTACGACAGCGGGAGACCATTAGTGGTTCTGTAAGTGCTGTTTCCGGTGAACAAATTGAAGCGGTACCCACATCCAATTTGTCAAATACACTAGCGGGACGGGTTTCAGGTCTTGCTGGTTTAAATACGGCTGGTGAACCCGGTTTTGACGGATCTCAAATCCGAATTCGTGGAAATTCAACACTAGGTAACAACGATCCGCTTGTTGTGATAGATGGCGTACCTGCCAGGCAGGGCGGCCTTGAGCGAATCAACCCGGCAGATGTGGAAAACATCAGCGTGCTGAAAGATGCCTCTGCAGCTATTTATGGTTCAAGGGCAGCGAATGGAGTTATCCTTATCACGACAAAAAGAGGCCGTGCGGGTGCACCGGAAGTAACGGTAAACGTTACCCAGGGTTTTAACCAGCCCACGGTTATCCCCAATATGGCAAACGCGCCAACCTACCTTACTATGCTGAACGAGATCGATATGTATCGCGGGGATTCTCCAAGACGTTCTGAGGCTGAAATTGATCGCTACAGAAATATCGGAGACCAGGATCCCTGGGTCTATCACGACACAGACTGGTACGATGAAGGCCTGAAACGATTTTCGAATGAAACGGAGGCCAACATTGCCGTGAGCGGCGGTACGGAATCAGTTCGCTACCGGGTATCCGCCAGAGGTCTTACTGAAGATGCCTATTACAGAAACAGCGCTACCAGATATAATCAGGGTGAATTTCGCAGTAACCTGGATATCAATATAACCGAGAATCTGCAGGTGGGAGCTGACCTTGCCGGCCGATTTGAAGACCGAATGTTTCCAACTCAATCTGCAGGCGCACAGTTTCGATTTCTTATGCGCGGAAAACCGCACGAGCCAGCAAGATGGCCCGATGGAAGCCCCGGGCCTGATGTTGAAAATGGAACAAACCCGGTCGTTTCTGCCACAGATGCTACCGGCCACCACGATATAAACGATTTTTATCTGCAGAGCAGTATTTATATGAATCTGGAAATTCCGGCTATAGAAGGTCTCTCATTCAGAAGTAATTTTTCATACGACAGGCGTTTTAATGAAGATGAATTATGGGCTACACCCTGGATTCTGAACACCTGGGACGGTTCAAGAGATGCTGATGGAAACCCGGTTTTAAGCCCCGGTCAGCGCGGCCCCGGTACACCTGAACTAACACGCGAGCGCCTCAATCAACAGGATATTACATTCAATATCGTGGGAAATTACCAGCAAAGCATTGAGGAGCACAATTTCGGCTTTATGCTTGGCACTGAGCGCGAAACATTTCGCGGACAAAATGTTGGAGCCTATCGAGAAGGTTTTCTGTCGAGCGAGTTTCCACAACTCGACCTCGGAGCAGCTGAAAACAGAAACAACTGGGGGAACTCATGGCACGGAGCCAGGCAGAATTACTTCAGCCGCATAAACTACGATTACGAACAGACCTATCTTTTTGAATTGATTGGACGGCTCGATGGATCATATATCTTCCCCGAAGGCGACCGGTATGGCTTTTTCCCTTCCGCTTCTGTGGGGTGGAGATTATCGAATGAAAGCTGGTTCCAAAACCTAACAAGTGAAGCCTTCCAAAACTTTACTGTTCGAACCTCTTATGGCCAGACCGGTAATGACCAGGTAGATCCTTACCAGTTTTTAGGGACCTATGCATTTGGAAGCGGGTACATTTTTGACGGATCCATTCAGTCTTCACTGAGTGAGGCCCGCATCCCAAATCCCAATATTACATGGGAAGTTGCAAACCAGTTTAATGTCGGCGTTAATACAACCTTCTGGAGTAACAGACTGGAACTCGAAGTTGATTATTTCGACTACAGAAGAGAAGGTATCCTCTGGCAAAGAGATGCAGCTCTGCCCCTGATGGCTGGATTTGATCTGCCCGATGAGAACATTGGCGAGGTTAAGAGCTACGGCTTCGACGGAACCGCCACCTATTTGCAAGGGATATCGGATGATCTTTTTTTGAGCGCCACATTTACTCTGAGCTATGCAGAAAATGAAATCCTTTTCTTTGACGAACCGGGAGGAATTCCGGAGTGGCAGCGAAACGAAGGTATGCCGATGAACACAGGTCTCTACTACGTTGTAGACGGTGTGTTCCAGGATGAAGAACAGATTGCTAACACCCCAAGCTGGGATGGAGCACAGCCAGGCGACCTTATATTCAGGGACGTAAACGGCGATGGTGTGATCGACTCTAACGATATGGTGCGCGATGACAGAACCATTTTTCCAAAGTGGACAGGCGGACTTCAGCTGGCTACAAGCTTCAGAAACTGGGATATTACAACGTTCTGGCAGGGTGCAGCCGGTGCAGCTGTCTACACTCAGACTGAATCCGGTGAAATCGGAAATTTCCGGCAGAGTTTTGCAGAAAACCGCTGGACACCTGACAATCCTTCCAACGATCATCCGCGAACATGGAACCGAAGTGATGAATATTGGGCATCAAACCCAAATACGTACTTCCTGGAAAGCACAGATTACATTCGATTGAAAACGCTCGAAGTGGCTTACACGATTCCGGCGGACCTCTCTTCGCGGTTAGGTTTGCAGCGCGCTAAAGTGAGCATTACAGGAATGAATCTACTCACGTTTACCGGGCTCGAAGATCTTGATCCGGAAGCAGCTTCAGGTGCGGGACAGTATTACCCGCAGAGAAGATCTGTACGTGCTGGATTGTCGGTAACATTTTAAATAACAGATATTATGAAGATGAATAAAATAACCACTTACTTAACACTTACAGTTGTCATGCTGCTGACGTATACAGCATGTGATTCGGTTCTGAATCTGGATCCGCTGGATCAGCCCTCAGATGCCGCAGTTTGGGCAGACCCTGCGATGACGCAGGCGTTTGTAAACGACATCTATAGCGAACTGCCGCACGGATTAAATGAAGTAATGCTGGCAATCCATACCGATGAAGCAGCCTTTACCCATATCGGGTCATCGGATGCTGCCCAGGGCATTATTAACCCGTCAAATGTCTACAACACTACATGGGGATCGGCATGGTGGACAGGCCCTCCGGGCTCAGGTCACTACATGTGGGAACACATCTACGGCACCATAAGAAAGACAAACCTCTTCTTCCAAAATTTTGACCCCGACCTGTTCGAGGATCAAAATCTTGCACAGGAACTTATCGGAGAAGTACACTTTCTGAGAGCAATGAAGTACACCGATTTACTGAGATTGTTCGGAGGAGTACCCATCGTAGATGAAGTATTTCAGCTCGACTCTGATATGCAGCTGCCGAGAGACTCATATGAAGATGTACTTAATTTCATTCTCTCTGATATTGAGGAAGCTGCCAGCCGGTTAGGCTGGGAACCAAGACAGCTTGGCCGGGCAAGCAGAGGTTCTGCAAGAGCATTGCAAAGCCGGGTTTTAACTCATGCTGCCAGCGATCAGTTTCACAATACTAATGAATGGGCTTCAGGTTACAGTAACCCTGAATTGATCGGTTTCACACAAGCCGGCCGCCAGCAAGATTTATGGCAGCAAGCACGTGATGTTGCCAGGGAAATCATCAACGAGGGGCCATATTCTTTATACGACGTGGATCCTGACCCAACCCAGAACTTCCAGGACATCTGGTTGCAGGGCGGAGGCTCAGAAGCGATTCTCTCAAGATTTCATCTTGAAGAGTTCAGCCCTTCTGCTCCTCAAGGTGACTGGGGGCAAATTACCCTCGGCCAGTGGGCCGGGCCAAACGGCTACTTCCTCTGGGGAGGCAGTACTCCTCAACAGGCGTTAGTAGACGATTTTGAGACCCTTGATGGCGAACAGTTTGACTGGTCAAATCCTGATCACGCAGCCGATCCTTATGCAAATAGAGATCCGCGTATGGAAGCTACCGTAATGTATAACGGTTATGAGTGGAGGGAGCGGCCGGAAGGGCCACGATCAACTGACCCTGTCGGAAAAATTGAAACCTTTCAAACCATCCGATGCGTCGGTTCTGATCAGTGCCCGGATCAGCGAACAGGCCTCGATTCACGTCGCAGCCCAATTGAAGACTGGAACGGATCACGAACAGGGTATCTGCTTAATAAATTCATGGATCCGAACGTTGAGCACTGGAATAACGACCAGGAAGTACCCTGGCACTTTTTCCGCTACGCTGAAGTTCTCCTGAACTATGCTGAAGCTCAAATCAACCTCAACGATGAAGCTGAAGCGCGCTGGGCAATTAACCAAATTCGTCAGCGGGCCGGAATGCCGGACATTACGGACTCAGGAGAGGACCTGGTGCAGCGGTACAGAAATGAACGCCGCGTAGAACTTGCTTTCGAGGATCACCGTTACTTCGACGTTCGGCGCTGGATGATTGCTCCACAAACAGCAGACCGCGACGCATACGGAATATACCTGCATGCCGAGTATCAGTTTGATCCTGATGCACCCCGAAATGGTATGTATAACTACGAATATGTAGGGCCACCACCGGGAGAATCTGTACCGTCTGAAGTAGAATTGTCGGCCGGAAATCCAAATATCGGTGTACGGCCGGTTTGGAGCCGAAGCTGGAATCCGGCTACTTATCTGCTGCCTATACAGCGGGATGAAATGAACCGTAATCCCTCGCTCGTACAAAATCCTAATTATTAATCTGGTTACTGCTGAATAGCGGCAATAATTCAGTGAAAATTCTGGTGATTTTGGGTATGTTCATCATACCTGAAATCACCATTTTTTTTGTTACAGTTTTTATGAATTTTAAGATTCTGCGTCACACCTCTCCTTCCTGCTTATTTTTCAATCATAAACCAGCAGTCACTTTCACGCCAAAAATTTAACCAGATATCTATGCCGGTCAGACTAATTACTACCATTATCATTTTTTTTATGATTGCCGGATGTTCTTCTGATGGCGAGCTGTCGTGGACAGAAAAAGAGGGATACCGCTGGGCTGAACTTAAAACCGGATTTTTTGGAAGTCCCGGATTTGAAATGCTCACGTCTGCTGATACCGGAATAGATTTCAGATATCATGTGAGTGACGAAATGATACAGGAGAACCGACACTACGCAAACGGAGCTGGTGTTGCCGTGGGTGATGTAACCGGAAATGGGTTTCCGGATATTTACTTTGCCGGCCTGAATGGTCCAAACAGGCTATATGAAAATCTTGGCAGGTTCAGGTTCCAGGATATTACCGATCGTGCAGGTGTGGCCCATGAAGAGCACAATTCCACGGGCGTTGCATTTGCGGATATCAACGGAAACGGCCATCTCGATCTGTTGATCACATCGCTGTCTGACGGCAACTCGCTCTATCTGAACAACGGGGACGGCACGTTTACACTAAATGAGGAAAGCGGGCTCGGAGAGAGTAAAGGAGCTCACTCTATGGCACTTGCCGACATTAACGGCAACGGCCTTCTCGATCTCTATATCGCAAACTACAGGCTTCAGTCTGTGCGCGATAAGTATGGTCCCGGTGATCTTTCTATGGAAAATACCGTGTCAGAAGAGAACGGCCGGCTGACCGTATTGCCGGAATTTGAGGACTTTTATGAAATTATTGAGGTAGACGGACGGGAATTCAGACAGGAGTCCGGAGAGTACGATGAACTCTACATCAATTTAGGTGATGGCCGTTTCGAAAAAGCCGACCTTCTCTCCTACTTCACTCTGAATGATGAAAACAGGGCCGGTCTGCTTCGCGACTGGGGATTTACCCCGGCATTCAGAGACATCACAGGAAACGGAGTTCCCGACCTTTACGTAACCAACGATTTCTGGACTCCCGACCGGCTCTGGATAAATTCCGGGGATGGTACGTTTCAGACTGCTGACTCGAACGCAATTCAGAATCAAAGCTTTTCATCGATGGGGCTCGATTTTACCGACCTGAATAAAAATGGGCTCGCTGATTTTGTGGTTACAGAAATGCTAAGCAGTGAACATGAACGGCGCATACGTCAATATTCTGACTATATGGGCCGATACCAGGGAAGTACGCACCATAACCGCAATTCAGTTTATTTGAACCGGGGAGATCAAACCGAAAACGGACGCGGCCCAACGTTTGCCCAGATTGCCCGGTACAGCGGCCTTGAAGCGACGGAGTGGTCCTGGGCCACCCTCTTTTTAGACGTTAACCTGGATGGGCATGAAGACCTGATTGTAGCAACAGGTTTTTACAGGGACTACCTGGATATGGACGCACAGCAGGAAATTCATCAGCGATACCAGCAGATGGGGGATCGAATTATGGATCGTCAGGGGGAATTCATACAGTTTCCGACCCTGGAGCTCGGTAATAAAGTGTTTCAAAATAACGGCGACCTCACGTTCTCCGACAAAAGCACGGAGTGGGGGTTCACGGAGCAAGATATCTCCATAGGGATGGCCGCAGCCGACCTGAACAACAATGGCACCCCCGATCTGATTATCAATCGGTTTAATGATGAGGCCGTGATCTATAAAAACAGCACAAACGAGCCGAGGATTGCAGTCAGGCTGGTTGGAGAGTCTCCCAACACAGCCGGTATTGGCGCAAAAATTGAGCTGGAGGGTGGTCCCGTGCCCCAAAGTAAAGAAATTACATCCGGCGGAATCTACCTGTCAGATTCACAGAAGCAGGTTGTTTTTGCTGCGGACGACTCGAATAGCAATCACACACTTACTGTAACCTGGAGAGACGGGACCCGGAGCCGGATTGAGGGTGTGCAGAGTAATCGTATTTATGTAATTGATCAGGCTGCTACAGCTGCAGAGGTCAACGATTTGAATGAGGATGAAACAGTCTCACCCACAATGTTTGTTGATATATCGGGCACAATAAATCACACCCACAAGGAAAGCTCCTACGAAGATTTCCAGAGGGCTCAGCCGCTTCTGCCAAAAGAGCTGAGCAGGCAAGGTCCCGGAGTAACCTGGTTTGATCTGACCAACAACGGATTTGATGACCTGATCATAACCGGAGCAAAGGATAGTGGTCCGGGTATCTTTGAAAATATGGGGGATGGAAGTTTCCAGCCACTTACATTAGAGGCTCTGCAGGACGAAGCTCCCGGCGATCAAACAGCTGTAATCGGCTGGGGGGAAAACGGTCGAAGCAAGATTATTTTCGGGAGTTCCAATTTTGAACAGGGTAATCCCAATGTACCCTCTGCATACGTATACGACATCCTGGGAGACAGTATTGAAAGTTCTGAAGAAATCCGGGGGATCCTCTCCACCACAGGCCCTCTGGCGGCGGCCGACTACACGGGGAATGGATCAGTGGATCTGTTTATCGGAGGAAGCTTTCTGCCGGGCGGATATCCGAGAGAGGCTTCATCTCGCCTTTTTCAAAATCAGGACGGTAACTTAATATTCGATGAGGCCAACTCACGCAGACTATCCAATATTGGTCTCGTAAACAGCGCGCTGTTTGCAGATTTTACGGGCAACGGCCACCAGGATCTTCTGCTCGGAACTGAGTGGGGTTCACTGAAGCTCTTCGAAAACAGGAACGGACAGTTTTATGATATCACCGAGCAGGTGGGGCTCGATCAATATAAAGGATGGTGGAACGGCATCGCTTCCGGTGACTTTACGAATAACGGGCGGCTCGATATCGCAGCAACCAACATCGGCTCGAACAGTCCGTACCGGCCCACACTGGAAAGACCGGTTCGTCTGTTTTACGAAGATATCAACCTGAATAACAGGCTCGACATTGTAGACTCCTATTACCACGAAGGGTTAGAAGCGTACGTTCCGCGCCGAAAGCTTCTCGATTTCAGATCTGTCCCGACAATTTTGCAAAATGTAAGTAACCACCAGGAGTTTGCCAGTGCCTCGGTTGATAAAATTTTTGACCTGGATTTTAACCGGGTCCCCTTCAGAGAGATCAACACGGTAGAACATATGGTATTCATTAATACGGAAGAGGGATTCGAGGCGCGTCCGCTGCCGGCCAAGGCACAGTTCACAACGGGTTATTCGGTTGCGGTAGCCGATTTCGATAATGATGGAAACGAAGATCTGTTTATCAGCCAGAACTCGTTTGAGTTTCCGGCTGAAATTACGCGTCAGGATGCCGGCAGGGGATTGATACTAAAAGGAAATGGTGAAGGTGCGTTTACACCTGTCTCGGGTTCAGAAAGCGGAATAAAAGTGTATGGTGAACAGCGCGGCGCCGCTCTTTCGGATATAAACCAAAATGGAAAAGTAGATATTGCAATATCACAAAACAACGGGGCCACAAGGTTGTATGAAAACAGGACATCACAACGGGGAATTCGCGTAAAGCTGACCGGTCCGCAACACAACAGCATGGCGATAGGATCGAGCATGCGGCTGGTCTACGAAAATGGCACCAGGGGGCCCCGAAGAACCGTCCAGGCGGGATCGGGGTATCGCTCTCAAAACAGTTCAGCTCAGGTTTTGGGTATTGGCGGAATGCCGACAAATATTGAGATCACCTGGTTTGATGGCACCGAAACAACTGTGATGGTTGAGCGCGGAGTTCTTGACTATGAGATTGATTATGAGTCGCAGCACTAATCCCTCATTTTTGGCTAACTCTGCATTTTATCTTAGAGCTGAGAGGGTGCCCCCTCCCAGGTAAGATTATCGACATTTACACTCAAAGTCTAAGAAGTTAAAATACCACCGGCACCTCTTACCCCGACCACGCCTCCACGTCATCAAATACTTCGGCAAATTCGAGTCGGTTGCCATCTTTACCGACCGTTGTTTCATACGTGATCGGTTCGCTGTCATCTTCGCGCTCAATCAGCTGCTTTGCAAGCTGGTTTACAATCTGCGCCTGGATGACCCGTTTCAGCGGCCGTGCTCCGTATACCGGATCATAGCCGCGGACCGCCAGCCAGTCTTTTACGTTATCGGGCACGTGCAGTGTCACCTTGTTCCTATCCAGCATTTTGTGGATTCGTTTAAGCTGAATATCCACAATCTCACGGATGTGAATTTTATCAAGGGGATGGAATACCACGATATCGTCGATCCGGTTTAAAAATTCCGGACGGATGGTTTTTCTCAGCCGTTCAAGCAGCTTGTCCTGTAGCTCCATGTATGTGGCCTCATCCATCTCACCGCCTGACTTCTCAATCTCTTCTGAGATCAGGTGTGATCCGATGTTGCTGGTCATGATTACAATCGTATTCGTAAAATCAACCGTCACCCCTTTGTTGTCGGTCAGGCGGCCATCATCCAGAACCTGGAGCAGAATGTTGAAGACATCGGTGTGCGCTTTTTCAATCTCATCAAGCAGCACCACGCTATACGGCTTTCTGCGAACCGCCTCGGTAAGCTGTCCGCCCTCTTCATAGCCCACATAACCGGGAGGCGATCCTACCAGGCGGCTCACGCTGTGTTTCTCCATATATTCACTCATATCAATCCGGATCATCGCATCCTCATCATCAAAGAGAAATTCGGCGAGCGATCGCGCCAGTTCAGTTTTACCCACACCGGTGGACCCCAGGAACATAAATGAACCGATGGGGCGCTGCTCATCCTGCAGGCCGGCTCTTGATCGCCGAACGGCATCAGACACGGCTACAATGGCCTGTTGTTGTCCTACTACCCTTTTGTGAAGCTCACCCTCAAGCTGAAGCAGCTTCTGGCGCTCGCTCGAAAGCATTTTCTTTACAGGGATACCGGTCCATCTCGATACAATGTCCGCAATCTCTTCCGCTTCAACCTGCTCTTTGAGCAGTGATTTGCCCTCTTTTACTTCATTGAGCTTATTTTTGGTTTCAACCAGGTCTTTTTCGAGCTGAGTGATGGTTCCGTATCGCAGCTCAGCAACTTTCTCGTAGTTTCCTTCGCGCTCAGCTTTGTCAGCCTGGTTGCGCGATGTTTCGATCGCCTGTTTCAGCTCGCGGGTTTTTTGAATCAGCCCTTTCTCTGTATCCCACTGGGCACGCATCGATTTTCGCTGCTCTTCAAGGTCAGCGAGATCTTTTTCGTTTGACTTTAATTTGCTCTCATCTTTCTCTCTCTTCAGAGCTTCACGCTCAATTTCAAGCTGACGAATCTGCCGTTCAATACTATCCAGCTCCTCCGGCATTGAATCAATTTCGAGACGCAGTCTCGAAGCCGCCTCATCAATCAGGTCGATCGCTTTATCCGGCAGAAACCGGTCTGATATATATCGGTGAGAAAGTTCAGCGGCCGCAACAATTGCTCCGTCTGTAATGCGCACACCGTGGTGGACCTCGTACTTCTCCTGCAGTCCGCGCAGAATTGATACTGTATCTTCAACGCTGGGCTCGCCCACAAATACCGTCTGCAAACGCCGTTCAAGCGCCTTGTCTTTTTCGATATACTTTCTGTATTCGGTGAGAGTGGTGGCCCCGATGGCGTGCAGTTCTCCCCGTGCCAGTGAAGGCTTCAGGATATTTGCGGCATCCATCGACCCTTCTGTGGCGCCGGCTCCAACCAGCGTGTGAATCTCATCGATGAAAAGAATCATCTGACCGTCCGAGTCCATCACCTCTTTTACCACGGCTTTCAGGCGCTCTTCAAACTCACCCCTGAATTTTGTGCCCGCAACCAGTGCGCCCATATCGAGGGCAACCACACGTTTCGTTTTCAAGCCTTCCGGCACATCACCGCGAACTATTCGAAGCGCTAACCCTTCAGCTATAGCAGTTTTACCAACACCCGGCTCACCAATCAGCACGGGATTGTTTTTAGTTCGGCGTGACAGGATCTGCATCACGCGTCGAATTTCCTGATCACGCCCAATGACGGGATCAAGCTTATTCTTTTCGGCCAGCTCATTCAGGTCACGCGCATATTTTTTCAACGCTTCATAGCGGCTCTCCGCATTAGGATCATCCACCTTTTGCGAACCTCTCACACTTTGAAGCACATCCAGTATTTTATCTTTTGTGACCCCGTTTGTTTTCAGATACTCTCCAACCTCACCTTTCGACGAAGCCATTCCAAGCAATACATGCTCTGAACTGATATATTCGTCACCAAGATCTGATGCGCTGTTTTGGGCTGCATCAAAAACAGCTTTCGTGTTATTGGACAGATACTGCCCCGAGACGGATGCTCCCTTCACTACGGGAAATTTGCTGATTTGCCGCTCCAGCTCATCTTTCAATGCAGGAATAGCTATCCCGATCTTTTTAAGAATTGAGTTAATTACATTATCTGAATCGTTCAGAAATGCGGAGAGAACGTGAGCCGGTTCAACTGCCTGATGATTGCTGTTTTGGGCCCATTCGATAGACGCCTGAATGGCTTCCTGCGCTTTTATGGTATATTTATTGAAGTTCATGATCGTCAGATTTTATTCATTTTTTTAATTAAGATGATTGCTAAAAGCATACCATCGAGTAAAATCTGACGGATTTACAGATTATCCGATAACCCGAATTTGCCACTGCCCCTTTGGCAACGAACAATCGTCCGACTTGGCTTATATGGCAGAAAACCACATAGAGTTGTCATTCTTTGGGGGAATAGGATAAAAAAAAGGCGGCTCAATGTATGAGCCGCCCTGCGAACTTTGGTTATTAACTACCGAATGCTGATTTTAGTTACGTGTTTCAGCAACTTGTCGCTCCTGGATGCTGTCTACCAGCAACTGGAAAGTACCGTTGGCGTTATTTTCGCGAATCATCGTTTCAATGTTCTCTGTAACATCAAAGCTCTCCTGATCCTTCAGGTATGAAAGAGTAAGAGTTGCCTTGTACCGAACAAGGTGAGTTACCCCGTTGGCTGCATGTCTTCTTACTTGCTCATTGACAGAATCTGAATTGAACTCAGGATTCAAAGTTTTGAACGCTACCGCATTAAAGAGGGTCGCTTCCAGGACGCCGCCTACTTCTGAGCTGAGCCCGTAAAGAAGTGATTTTTCCATTTTTTCAAACTTCGTTTCCTGCGATACAGGTTCTGTTATTTTGAGTGTGTCTGTTGTTGAATCATTTGCATTTACGAATTCCGCAGATGCGAATGTGATTACAATAACAAGCAGTGTTGTAATGGTTGTGATTATTGATTTCATGGTGTCTGATATTTTGCGTTAACTATTTCTTTTTTTTGAAGCAGCCGTGACTGTTTCAGTTCGCTTCTAAGTTATCAGCATTTATCGAGCTAAATCAATTATTGATCAATGTTTTAATAATCATTTCCTGTCATGATCCTGACATATATTCATATTTTTTTATTGAAAGCACTTCCAATTTTTCAACTTAATATTAACATAACATAGATCATACTTATCGACCTGATAGTTCTCGATCCATTCACTGGAAAACCGCTTACAAATTGTATAATATTTGGAAGCGGTTTTATTATATTTTTTAATTATTAACTCTTTATCTGCCAAATAAACACAAAAAATCGTCGATTTAAGCAAAATAGAAGCGCTTTGCATCCCTTCCCGGCAGAACTTATTTTAATTAAAGAATCCATTATCAATGAATTTTGAGCATAACGGAGTAGTATGAATCGATCATTTTCGAATATCGCTGTAGAACTTCAGGCTGGAAACATTGTTAAACAACCGGATATAGACGCTATTGTGAATGCTGCAAATGCCCAATTGAGAATAGGAGGTGGTGTGGCAGGTGCTATACACGGTGTCGGGGATCCGGAACTGGAGCAGTTAACAAGACCGCTGGCTCCGATTAAGCCCGGAGAAGCTGTAATTACAGAGGCACCAAATCTGCCCAATCGCTTTGTGATTCACTGTCTGGGTCCTGTATACGGAAGAGATGAGCCTTCAGATAAGCTTCTGGAAAACTGCTACAAAAACGCTCTTCAACTTGCTGAAGAGTATAAACTGAACTCCATTGCCTTTCCGTCGATATCAACCGGTGCTTTTGGATATCCGATAAAGGATGCCGCATCTCTGTCGCTAAATACCGTTAAAGAGATGGCGCCAAAACTGGAGAGCATCAATACGGTGCGGTTTGTTCTTTTTGATGATCAGGCGTACCGGGTTCATAAAGTGGCACTGGAAAAGATATGATCCATAACCAACAGAGGCAGACCGATCCAGATATAGTTATTTGTAGATAAGCTTATCGGTTATTGGAATATGATTTGGATGCACCAATAACCAATCACACAGATTCAGAGCCTGTAGAATTCACATAGCCTGTGTTTAACTATGCTCTTTTCTCAGTCACTACACCCATAGCCCAAACACAGTCTACCTGTCGTAAATATCATTCAGCACACCGGCCAGCCTTACTCCTGCCTGAACCAGCCTCTTCTGTACAATGTCGTAGTTCTGAAACCTGTATTCGTAACCAATTCTGTTGTTATCGGGAAGATTATAGACATCATCGCGGTATGAGACCGATTCATTAGCCCAGTCACGCACGGAAGCTGACTGCCATTCGCGCACCTGGTCTTCCGGTATCACATCCAGGTTCATTGCGATCTCGGTATAGCTCATCTGTCTCGAGTTAATCATGTCACTGTCCCAAACGCGGTGCAGATTGCTGTTATTTCCCATCCACTGAACCTGAACCCTGTTTCCACCTAGATCTTCACCCGTACCCACATGGAGAGGCTGATGAATATCTCCCACCATGTGCATAACCATTTTCAATCTGTCGTACTCCTCTTTTTCAGACAGGCCCCCCTCTTTCAGCTCTGAAATATATTTTTCAAGAGCCCAGATGATATCACCCTCAGGATTCTTTTCCGTCTCTTCATACGTCATGCCGTCGGGAATCGTAACCCAGTGCCAGGTATTGGTATAGTCGTAAGAGTCATCAGAACGGATGTCGTCCATCCAAACCGTGGCAGAAGCAATCGTCTCTTTTCCAATTACACGCTCTATTTCTGCGGCTGTTCTCTCGGTAATATGATTTTCGGCAACCTGACCGGTTACGTAGTGGCCGATCTGTCCCCAGCGGTTTTCATGATTTTCCTCAATATTGTGAGCGGAGAGAGCCGTTAGAGATAAAAGAGCAATTAAGAGAAGTTTCATACACAGTCATTCGTGAGTGGTTCTGATTGGACCGATAAGATTCAAATAAATCGAATCAGATTCCACCCCTTCCGCACAATGTTAAAGAGTGCGTGTATCCTGAAAACAGGGATTTCAGTTTTTTCTGATTTCAGCCAGCTCTTTCAGCAGCTTTTTCTCTCGTGAACTTAGATTTTTAGGAAGTTCTACATTACACCGTACATAATAATTTCCTTTAGAGCCGCCATTGCTCATCTCCGGAAGGCCGCGCCCCGGAAACTTAAAAAGTTTGCCGTTTTCAGTCTCTTCAGGGATGTTGAGCTTCAGCTTGCCATTCAAAGTATCAACCACAACGGTGCCTCCTAATAGTGCCGTATAGAGATCCACATCAATCGTCTGATAGATATCTTTCCCTTTGCGCTCCACCTGTTCCGGAACATCTACTTCAATTTTCAAGTAGAGATCGCCTCTTGATACTCCAAAATCAGATTTATTCCCCTTCCCTTTCAGTTTGAGCTTTTTGCCGTCTTCGATCCCGGCAGGTATTTTAATTTTTACTTTCTCCCCGTTAATCCTGAAAGTCTTGGTTGTATCTGTAAAGAGATCTTTCAGCGGTATTGTAGCCGTTGCAGCAGTGTCTTTGGACGTTGTTTTTTTTGCTTTTTGCTGCGCTGTCTGCTGTTGTTGTTGAAAGCCGCCCCCAAACAGGGTTTCAAAAAAGCTCGAAAATGGACTGCCTGTTTGTCCGCCGGCTCCTGCTCCGCTCCTGCCCTGGTCTCCAAAAATATCTCCGTAGTCAACATTTACCCGCTGTCTTCCTCTCTGTTGTTGCTGCTGGCGGGCGTATTGGTTCCAGTCGAATCCTGATGATCCTTCACCGGCACGCTGGTATCGTTTCCAGTCAGACCCAGCCTGATCGTATAGCTTTCTTTTCTCAGGATCTTTCAGCACCTCATAGGCTTCGCCAACTTCTTTAAACTTATCTTCGGCTTCGGGCTTGTCAGGATTTTTATCCGGATGATATTTGGCAGCCATTTTTCGATATGCCTTTTTTATCTCCTGCTGTGAGGCAGACTTCTTGACGCCCAGTATTTTATAATAATCTTTGTAATCCATATCAATCCGGCTTTTTTACAAATGTTAGGAGCAAAAGTGATGCCAGACCATGATCGCAAGAATAATTGACAAAAAAAAAGCTGCCATCCATCGGGATAGCAGCTTTTAACCTTAACCAAAATAATAAAATTTATAACTCAAAGGCTATGAATATATTGTTTCCCTGCCTGAATACTCTCAGCAGTAACGCGTCATTATCAGACTGCACAAAATCATTCATCAGGCTGTAGAACTGATTTTCATTCTCTACGGGCTGATTTCCAATCTGGGTAATCACGTCGCCTTCTCTCAGGCCCTGACGATATGCCGCACTCCGCTGATTAATTCCGGATACAACAACACCATTCACCTCGGGCTGCAGCCTGAGCTGCTGTCTAAGATTATCTGTCAGGTCATCAACTTCAAACCCAAGCCTTTCGATAAGCTCTTCGCGCTCTTCTGACTCCAGGCCGGCAATATCATCTGCATCGAGCTCACCAAGTTCCACGGTAATATTCATGTTATCCCCGTCTCGAAATATTTCGAGCTCCACTTCTGTGCCGGGAACCATATTGGCGATTGCAACCCGGAAATCATAGAAATCTCTGATACGCTCACCGTTAAGGCTCACAAGTACATCACCGGATTTCACACCGGCTCTGTCAGCAGGGCCACCGGAAGTGATATCACCCACAATAAAGCCGCGCGGGGAACTCATCCCAAGAGCACGTGCCATTGTCCGGTCTACTTCACCACCCATTGTAATTCCAAGAAACCCTCTGGCTACACGGCCATCTTCAATCAGGGCCTTCATTACATCTTTCACCATATTCACAGGAATGGCGAAACCAATACCCTGGCTTCCGCCGCTTCGGCTGGCAATTGCTGTATTAATACCGATCAGCTCACCATCAAGATTCACAAGCGCACCGCCTGAGTTACCGGGGTTGATAGCTGCATCGGTCTGAATGTAGTTTTCAAATTGGTTCAGACCGAGAAAAGATCGGCCGCTTGCGCTTACAATTCCCTGCGAGACGGTATGCGCGAACCGTTCCTGGAGCGGACTGCCGATAGCCAGCACCATCTCTCCTACTCTTATGTTATCACTGTTCCCAAGCGGTACAGCAGGCAGGTCCGGTACGTCAACTTTTAAAACGGCAACATCACTGCCGGGATCTGTACCAACAATCTCTGCACTATACTCATCGCCGTTGAAAAGACGGACGTTAATCTCGTCTGCATTCTCAATTACGTGGTTATTGGTTACAATGTATCCTTCACCAGAGTCAACAATAACGCCAGATCCCAAACCGCTAACCTGACGCTCACGCTCCTGGTTTTGACGCGGATCATCAAAAAAGAATGAGAACGGATTTCGCACCTGCTCTCTTACCGTTCTTTGCGTGGTAATGGTGACAACCGTAGGATTTGTTCGTTCCGCAATTCCAACAATGGCATTATTGAAATCAGCGAGAGTCCTGATAGGAATATCTTCGGCTTTCTCCGGTGATGAGGTATTAAAATTTGGCATATTAAAAAACGAGGCGTCAGTAGAATCCTGATCAACTGCGTACTTCATGCCAACAAAAAGTACGAGAATGGTTAAAGCAGCAATAATACTTTTGGTTATGCGATCCATATAGATGTTGGTCGTTTGTTCGTGTTATAATTGATATTGAGCTGTAGTTGCGGGCTTCACTATAATGAAATAAAGAACCGTTTTATTGTAGGTGAAATTACATTTGACAATGAAGCAGCATGGCAATTGATTTTAAAAGGAAAAAATCCGCCACGAATTTAACCTGCATT
>CAZKIZ010000016.1:0-20148 GCA_964552935.1 uncultured Rhodohalobacter sp.
TCACGGTATTTGCGGATAAGTCGTTTTCGTTTAAGACGAAAACGCCTCCCGCAGCAGTACTGTTGAAAGAAGCCGCAAAAATTAAATCCGGCTCAGGAGAACCCAACCGTAAAAAAGTTGGAAAAGTAACCTTGTCGCAATGTAAAGACATCGCTGAGCAGAAGATGGAGGATCTGAATGCATTTGATTTAGATCAGGCTGCTGAGATGATTGCCGGAACGGCGCGAAGTATGGGTTTACGTGTAATCCGAGACAAATAAGAGGATTTTAAAAAAATGGCAAAGCGAGGTAAAAAATATCGTCAGGCAGCAGAGCTGATTGATGCTGATATGGAATATACCATTGAAGAAGCTTGCGACCTGGTTAAAAAAACAGGTACGGCTAAATTCAATGAGTCTGTAGATCTCGATCTCAGGCTGGGTGTAGATCCACGTCACGCCGATCAGATGGTGCGCGGTACTGTTTCTCTTCCTCACGGTACAGGTAAAACTGTGCGTGTATTAGCTCTTGTAAATGAAGCTAAAGAAGCAGAAGCAGAAGAAGCCGGCGCCGACTATGTTGGTCTGGACGAATACATCGAAAAAATTGAAGACGGTTGGGCTGATATCGACGTGATTATCGCCACTCCCGACGTAATGGGTAAAATCGGAAAGCTGGGGCGGCACCTTGGACCACGAGGTCTGATGCCGAACCCGAAAAGCGGTACGGTTACCATGGATATAGCTGCTGCTGTAAATGAGTTCAAATCCGGTAAGATAGATTTCCGGGTAGATAAAGCAGGCATTCTGCACACCTCAATAGGAAAAGTAGAATTTGATGCTAATGAACTGCGTGAAAATGCAATTTCATTTCTTCAAACTATAATGAAAATGAGACCGGCATCTGCAAAAGGCCACTACATCAAAAGTGCGTTTATGAGCACCACGATGGGCCCGAGTATACAACTGAGCCGATCATCCATTACTTCAATTTAGAAACTAAGAGGAAACAACATGCCTACATTATCAGATAAGAAGGCAATTGTGGAAGAAATTACCGAGGAACTTAATAGTTCTGGCGGCATTTATATTACCAACTACAAAGGTATGTCAGTTGGAGATATGGCCGATTTGCGAACCGAATTTCGCAAAGGTGATGTCCGTTACAAAGTGTATAAAAACACGATGGTTAAACGGGCTATGGAAGCAATTGGCGGTTATGATGAACTCTACCCATTTCTGAATGAACAGAATGGTTTTGCATTTGTAGAGGAAGAGTTCGCAGCACCTGCAAAAGCGTTAAAACAATACATCAAGGAGAAAAATAAGCCTGAATTTAAGGCAGCCTTGATCGACGGTGATTTTTATGGCGAAAACCAGCTGGAGACACTGGCTGCAATGAAGTCTAAGAACGAAGTAATTGGCGACATTGTCGGTCTCTTGCTCTCACCGGTATCCAATATTGTTAGCGGACTGCAAGCGCAGGGCGAAACGATTGCCGGAGCTGTGAAAACAATCGCTGAAAAAGGCGACGAATAACCTATACCACACTAATTTAATTATTTTAATTACTAAACGACGAACGGAGTAACCTAATAATGGCTGACGTTAAAGAAATCGCAGAACAACTAGTTAACCTTACAGTAAAAGAAGCCAACGAATTGGCTAAAGTGCTCGAAGAAGAGTATGATATCAAACCAGCTGCCGCTGCTGTTGCAGTTGCAGGTCCAGCCGCAGGCGGCGACGATGCTGCTGAAGAGCAGACAGAATTTGATGTTATTCTCAAATCAGCTGGCGCTAAGAAAATTGCTGTTATTAAAGAAGTACGCGGCATCACCGGTCTTGGCTTGAAAGAAGCCAAAGAGATGGTTGACAGCGCACCTAACGCAATTAAAGAAGGCATATCTAAAGATGAAGCAGAAGAGCTGAAGAGCAAACTTGAAGACGCCGGTGCTGAAGTAGAACTTAAGTAAACCGGTTTCTGCACAATTTGTCATAGCCAACACCGTTAATAACGGTTGTTGGCTTTTGGCGTCTACAATACCTGTACAATTTACGTCTAAACGTGCAACTACTGTCGTTTCACATCTTACTTTTAACCTAAAGGAGAGGCTTCCTTTTGAGTACTACTATGGAGAAAATCCCATTTACCGACCGACTTTCATTTGGCCGAATTAAACACGTAATAGACTATCCAGACTTTTTAGATATACAGCTCGAGTCATTTAATTATTTCGCGCAGCTTGATATTGCACCTTCGGATAGAATAAATCAAGGCCTCCAGCGAATTTTTAATGAGAATTTCCCCATCAGTGATAGCCGGGAAACTCACATCCTTGAATTTGTCTATTACTCGGTTGATACTCCCAAATACAACATGAGGGAATGTCAGGAACGCGGTCTAACGTACGCAATTCCGCTTAAAGCAAAGCTGCGTCTGTCCTCCCTGGATGACTCAGATGAAGCGGCTGAAACCATTGAACAGGAAGTTTTTCTGGGCGATCTGCCCTGGATGACCGATCGTGGTACATTTATTGTAAACGGTGCTGAGCGCGTAATTGTGAGTCAGCTTCACCGTTCACCGGGTGTATTCTTTGGCCAGTCAGTTCACCCTAATGGAACTCAGCTCTATTCAGCACGTGTAATTCCTTTCAAAGGATCATGGATTGAATTTACAAACGATATCCGTGACGTACTTTGGGCGTATATTGACAGGAAGAAAAAGATTCCTGCCACTACACTGCTGCGTGCTCTTGGGTATTCGTCAGACCTGGAGATTCTGAATCTCTTCGGCCTGTCTGAAGAGGTAGATGTTGGAACTAAAAAAGCATTTAAGGAAAATGCAGTTGGTCAGCGTTTAGCCGTAGACCTTGCTGTTGATGTGACAGAAGAAGTAGTTGACGACGAAACCGGAGAGGTAACGGAAGCCACCAGCAGAAAAATTCTGCTTGAACGGGATCATGAAATTGAAGAGGAAGATCACGAGATCTTCAAAGAAGCGGGAGTTAAAAAGACTCTGATTCAAAAACTTGGTACTGAAGAGTCTGATCGCTCTGTTGTGATGAACACGCTGCGGAAAGACTCATCGCACGATGATGTTTCTGCACTGTCAGAAATTTACCAGCAGATCAGAACCGGTGAAATGCCGGATCCGGAAACGGCCCGACAGGTTCTTGAACGACTCTTTTTCAGCGACAAAAAATACGATCTTGGAGAAGTTGGCCGATACAGGCTGAATAAACGTCTCAAAGTAGATGTGGATCCCGAAAAACAGTATCTGACAAACGAAGATATTGTTGCGATCGTAAAAGAAGTGATTCGCCTGAAAGAGATGAAGTCACAGGTTGATGATATTGATCACTTGAGTAACAGACGCGTTAGAACAGTTGGAGAACAGCTGGGACAGCAGTTTGCCGTGGGTCTTGCTCGTATGGCAAGAACCATCCGTGAGCGGATGAACTCGCGGGATGCCGAGCAGCTGACGCCGCAGGATCTTGTGAATGCAAGAACCATTTCGAGTGTCATCAACAGCTTTTTTGGTACAAATCAGCTCTCGCAGTTTATGGATCAAACCAATCCGATAGCTGAGATTACTCACAAGCGTCGTATGTCTGCGCTTGGTCCCGGTGGTTTGACGCGTGAGCGAGCCGGTTTTGAGGTTCGTGATGTTCACTACACTCACTACGGTCGCCTCTGCCCCATTGAAACGCCTGAAGGCCCGAATATTGGACTGATTACATCACTCTGTATTCACGCCAAGGTAAATGACTTTGGATTTATTGAAACGCCCTACAGAAGGGTTAAGGAAGGAAATGTTACAGACGAAGTTGAATACCTGGCCGCAGAACAGGAAGATGAGACCATTATTGCGCAGGCTAATGCTCCTCTGACCGAAGATGGCAATTTTGAAAACGAAGCTATATTCTCCCGTTTCAGAGAGAGTAACGTAGGTTTGGCCAAGCCCGGTGAAGTTGAATTTATGGATGTGTCTGCCAACCAGATTACATCACTTGCCGCCGCACTGATTCCATTTATTGAGCACGATGATGCAAACCGTGCCCTGATGGGGTCGAACATGCAGCGACAGGCTGTTCCGCTTTTACGACCGGACTCACCCATTGTTGGAACCGGACTCGAACAGCGTGCTGCTAAGGATTCCCGCGCTATTATCAGTGCCGAAGGCGATGGCGAAGTGGTGTATGTGAGCGGTGATGAAATCCGCATCAAATATATCAGGTCTGAAATTGAAGAGAACTGCTATTTTGATGAGGGTATTAAATCTTATAAGCTCAAGAAATTTGAGCGCAGTAACCAGGATACCACTGTAAATCAGCGTCCGATTGTGGATGTCGGTGATAAGGTGAAGGAGGGTGATGCTATCGCTGATGGCTGCGCTACTCAAAAAGGTGAACTTGCGCTGGGACGTAACCTGCTTGTGGCATTTATGCCGTGGAGAGGGTACAACTTTGAGGATGCAATCGTGATCAGCGAGCGCATCGTTCAGGATGACATTTATACATCCATTCACATTACAGAATTTGAGCAGCAGGTTCGCGACACCAAGCGTGGTGAAGAGGAACTGACTCGTGAAATTCCAAATGTGAGCGAGGAAGCTACACGAAATCTTAATGAACAAGGGATCATCCGGGTTGGCGCTAAGGTGCAGCACGGCGATATACTTGTTGGTAAGATTACACCTAAAGGCGAAACGGATCCCACACCGGAAGAGAAACTCCTGAGAGCAATCTTCGGTGATAAAGCCGGCGATGTAAAAGATGCCTCACTCAAAACTCCTCCGGGCGTGAAAGGTGTGGTTATTGATACGAAGCTCTTTAGCCGTAAGCGCGATGAGCAGATCTCCCGAAAAGAAGAGAAGCAGCTTGTAGAAGCAGAAAACGAGCGTCATTCTCAGCGGCTGGCAGATCTTAACTCCAAGTGGGCTGACAAAATGTACAGCCTCCTGCGTGATAAAACCTCGCCGGGAGTTTACAACTACAGCGGCGTGGAGCTGATTCCTAAAGGTGAAAAATATAAGAAATCAGTATTTGAAGAGTTAGATCCGGTCAACATCAACGAAAATATAGACTGGGCAACCGACGGTGAACTTGTAGAGCACGTTAAACTGCTGTTCAAAAACTACCGTGATCTAAGAAGAGAAGTAGATACCGACGCAAAACGTCGTAAGTATCAAATACAGGTGGGAGATGAACTGCCACCGGGTATTATCCAGAAGGCGAAAGTGTACGTTGCCAAGAAGCGTAAGCTTCAGGTTGGTGATAAAATGGCCGGTCGTCACGGAAACAAAGGTGTTATAGCCAAAGTTGTTCCTCAGGAAGATATGCCGTTTACGAAAGACGGTACCCCTGTTGATATCGTGCTTAACCCCCTTGGTGTGCCTTCGCGTATGAACCTGGGTCAGATTTACGAAACCATCCTCGGATGGGCCGGCCTCAAGCTGGGCGTAAAATATGCATCACCAATTTTTGATGGTGCATCCTACGATCAGGTTCAGACTGAGCTTAAGAAAGCCGGTCTGCCGGAAGACGGACGCGTTCAACTTTATGATGGACGAAGCGGCTATGCATTGGATCAACAGACAACAGTTGGTGTAATGTACATGCTGAAACTGAATCACTTGATTGAAGATAAAATGCATGCCCGTTCCATTGGGCCATACTCTCTCATTACGCAGCAGCCATTGGGCGGTAAAGCTCAGTTTGGTGGCCAGCGTCTCGGTGAGATGGAGGTTTGGGCACTTTATGCATACGGAGCATCAAACATTTTGAAAGAGATGCTTACGGTAAAAAGTGATGATGTGAAAGGACGATCTAAGGTGTATGAAGCCATTGTGAAAGGTGAAAACCTTCCCGAAGGCGACATCCCCGAATCGTTTAAAGTATTGCTGCGTGAATTGATGGGTCTCGGCCTCGAAATTCATATCGACTAAATTTGTTCTGTTAAATAAATCTAAACGGAGGTTTTCCTTTGCCGTCAACAAAAACATTAACTGTTACAAAAGATTTCTCCAACATTGGAATATCGCTGGCATCAGCCGAGACGATACTTTCAAGGTCACACGGGGAAGTTTTAACTCCAGAAACGATCAATTACAGAACATTCAAACCGGAAATGGACGGTCTTTTTTGTGAAAAGATCTTCGGCCCGGTTAAAGATTACGAATGTCACTGTGGTAAGTATAAGCGGATTCGCTATAAAGGTATTATATGCGACCGTTGCGGCGTTGAAGTTACCCGCAAAGCGGTACGCCGCGAACGGATGGGCCACATTACATTAACCGTGCCTATTGTTCATATCTGGTACTTCAAATCCCTGCCGAGCAAGATTGCGTACCTGCTTGGGTACTCATCAAAGAACCTCGACAGAATTGTCTATTATGAGACTTTTGTCGTTCTGAATCCGGGCCTTGCAAGAGATCTTGGGTACAAGAAAGGCGATTTGATATCTGAAGAAGAGAAGTTCGATATCTTAGATCAGCTCCCCGAAGATCATGCCGATCTTGACGAGGACGATGAAGATAAATTTGTGGTGAAAGACGGAGCAGAAGCAGTAGAAGGACTCCTGAAAACACAGGATCTCGACAGCCTTGCGTACCAGCTGCGCTACGAAGTGAAGAATGAAACTTCACAGATGCGTAAGAAAAAGAAACTGAAGCGTCTGCAGGTTATCGAATCATTCCGTGCTGCAAATCAGCATACTGAAAACCGTCCCGAATGGATGGTACAAAGTGTAATTCCGGTAATTCCACCTGAATTGCGTCCGTTGGTTCCACTTGAAGGTGGACGTTTTGCAACATCCGATCTTAACGATCTTTACAGACGTGTGATCATCAGAAACAATCGTCTGAAGAGACTGATTGATATTAAGGCACCCGACGTTATTCTCAGAAATGAGAAGCGTATGCTGCAGGAAGCCGTGGATTCACTCTACGACAACTCCCGCAAATCAAACGCTGTACGAAACAATAATCGTCCGCTGAAATCCCTCAGTGATATGCTGAAAGGGAAAAGCGGCCGTTTCCGTCAGAATCTTCTCGGTAAGCGAGTTGACTATTCGGGACGTTCTGTTATTGTTGTGGGTCCTGACCTTAAAATGCATGAGTGTGGTCTTCCTAAAGAGATGGCCATTGAACTCTACAAACCGTTTGTAATTCGCCGTTTAATTGAACGCGGTTACGTGAAAACGGTAAAAAGCGCCAAGAAAGTAGTCGACCGCCGCGACCAGGTTGTCTGGGAAGTCCTTGAACGAGTGATTGACGGACACCCTGTACTGCTGAACCGTGCTCCTACGCTTCACAGGCTTGGAATTCAGGCATATCAGCCGGTATTGATTGAAGATAAGGCTATACGTCTGCATCCACTCTCATGTACTGCATTTAACGCTGACTTTGATGGTGACCAGATGGCTGTTCACCTTCCGTTAAGTCACGATGCGGTGATGGAAGCCTCTATTCTGATGCTCGGTTCGCACAACATTCTTAGCCCCGCCAGTGGTGGACCGGTTGCCGTTCCGTCACAGGATATGATTCTTGGAATCTATTACATGACCAAGATGGGTAACGGCAAACTGGGTGAAGGAAAAACATTTTCCAACCCGGATGAAGTATTGATCGCATTCGATCAGAACAAAATTGAAACACATGCGAAGATCAACGTTCGTATTCCTGTTGAGCAGGAAGATGGTACGTTTGCGCCTGAGATTATCAAAACCACCACCGGACGAGTACTTTTCAACCGAATCGTACCGGAAGGGGTTGAGTATGTAAACCGTACACTGGGCAAAAAAGAACTCAGAGTTCTTATTGATCAGATTTATAACACAGTAGGCCCGGTTGAGACCGCACAGTTTCTGGATAAGATGAAGGAGATTGGTTTTGAACGAGCCACCACCGGTGGACTGTCATTCAGCCTCGAGGATATTATTATTCCTGATGAGAAGCGGAAGCTGATTGAGGCCGCTCAAAATGAAGTTTCTGAAATCCAGGATCGTTACGAGATGGGTTTCATTACTGATAATGAGCGCTATAACCAGGTTATCGATAAGTGGACCAGTACTACAAACCGTGTTTCTGAAACACTGTTTAAGAGTCTTACTGAAGATAAGGACGGATTTAACGCCGTATACATGATGGCAGATTCCGGAGCCCGTGGTTCTAAAGAGCAGATTCGTCAGCTTGGCGGTATGCGTGGACTGATGGCGAAGCCGCAGAAAAGTTCCATGCAGCAGGGTAACGAGGTAATTGAGAATCCAATTCTGTCGAGTTTCCGCGAGGGTTTGACGGTTCTTGAATACTTTATCTCTACTCACGGTGCTCGTAAAGGTTTGGCTGATACGGCCCTTAAAACTGCTGATGCCGGATATCTTACACGGCGTCTGGTTGATGTATCACAGGATATCATTATCAACGAAAATGATTGTGGTACGCTCAGAGGCATTAAGATGCAGGCTCTGAAAGATAACGAAGATGTTATTGAGAGCCTTGAGGATCGAATTATCGGCAGGGTATCGATGCATGAAATCATTGATCCGATTTCCGACGATCTCATTTGTGAGCCGAATCAACTGATTACAGACGATATCGCTAAAAAAATAGCGGAAACGTCCATTGAAGAAGTTGAAATACGATCGGTACTTACCTGTGAGACAGAACGTGGTGTTTGTGCAAAATGCTACGGACGCGATATGTCGAAAACCGGCCTAGTTCAGGTAGGTGAAGCTGTGGGTGTTATTGCAGCACAGTCAATTGGTGAACCCGGTACTCAGCTTACGCTTAGAACGTTCCACGTGGGTGGTACTGCTTCTCGTATGGAGGCCGATTCTCAGCATAAGGCTAAATTCGACGGAAAAATTGAGTTTGAAAACCTGCGCGTTGTCGATTACGATGATGGTGAGGAGACACACAGTGTTGTACTCAGCCGTGCCGGTGAAATGAAAATTATTGGCGAAGACAGCAAAATTCTGAACACCTATAACGTTCCTTACGGTTCGGAAATGATGGTGGAAGAGGGCGATAAAGTGCTGAAAGGTATGCCGCTTTGTAAGTGGGATCCCTATAATGCGCTGATCTTCAGTGAGATTGACGGTAAGATTGAGTACAAAGATATCATTGAAGAAGTAACCTACACGGCGGATACCGATTCCCAGACCGGTCACCGTGAAAAAGTGATTATCGATTCACGTGATCGATCATTGGTGCCGACACTTGTTGTGAAGGGCGAAGATGATAAGATCCGGGAAAGCACACTGCCGGTAGAAACTCACATTACCGTAGAGGATGGCGAGAAAGTGCAGGCGGGTCAGATTCTGGCTAAAATTCCTCGAGCTGCTTCTAAATCAAAAGATATTACGGCGGGTCTGCCGCGTGTGACCGAGCTTTTCGAAGCGCGTTCACCAAGCGATCCGGCTGCTGTATCAGAGATTGACGGTATTGTTCGAATGGGTGGCCGTAAGCGTGGTTCACAGGAAGTGATTGTTGAAAGTAAAGACGGTACGGACGAAAAAACGTATCTCATCTCTCTTTCTAAGCACATTCTTGTACAGGAAAATGACTTTGTGAAAGCTGGTCAGGCGCTGTCCGACGGAACCATTCCGGCACAGGAGATCCTCAATATTATGGGGCCTTATGCTGTTCAGTCTTACCTGGTTAATGAGATTCAGGAAGTTTACCGTCTGCAGGGTGTGAAGATCAACGATAAGCATATCGAAGTGATCGTGCGCACCATGATGCAGAAAGTTGAAGTGACGGATCCCGGTGATACAATGTACCTGGAAGGGGACAAAGTTGACCGGTTTGAGCTCAACAACAAGAATGATGAACTGATCGGTAAATTTGTAGTTACAGATCCCGGCGGAAGCGAGCAGAAACTCGGTGCCATACTGGATCGCCGAAGAGTTCGGGAAATTAACAATGAGCTGATTGGAGCAGGAAAAGAGGAGCTGCAGACACGCGAAGCAGAGCCTGCTATTTCCAAACCGATACTGCTTGGAATTACCCGTGCGGCACTCTCAACCGAGAGCTGGCTCTCAGCGGCATCTTTCCAGGAGACAACTAAAGTTCTTACGCAGGCATCTATCGAAGCGAAGAAAGATCTTCTCCGCGGCCTTAAAGAGAATGTGGTTGTTGGCCATAAAGTACCGGCCGGTACAGGATTGCTTAAATACGATGAGCTTATTGTGGGTTCTAAAGCTGAATATGATGAAGGAGACGAGGAGGTCGAAAAAGTGTTTGAAACACTCGGGGCCGACGATGCGGACTCTTCTGAAGCTTCAGAATAGATTATCACAAAACAGTTGAACACAAAAAAGCCCTGAATGAGAGTTCAGGGCTTTTTTTGTATATAGTTGACGCGATTGACCTGAGTCGGGGTGACCAGGAAATAAATGGTTTACTTCCCGGATTTTTCAATGTTCTCAAGAAGTGATTCAGCTTCTTTAATCAGGCCGTCTGCCCTTTCCTTTGCATCTTCAATAACTCTGTCACTGTCCTGTTTCGCCTGTGAAGAGATTTTTTCCTTTTCATCTTTGAGTTCTTCAATCAAAGATCGAAGCTCCTCTATATAGGAGTTTAGTTTGTAAGAAATTCTTCCTCTTGTATTTTTACCCGTATCGGGCGCATATAAAAGAGCAAAAACAGTACCTGCCGTAATTCCTGTTAATAGTCCTATTGCAAATCCTTTTGCCGTTCCTTTCATGCTTGATACTCCATAATATTTTAGTTCAGTTTATGTTAAAATACTAAAACAGCGGTGAACTGAAAAAATAAAGTGTCAGATTGCCATTTTATTCTTGTATTTTTATAACGAACCTTAACAAAATAAACGTATTCAAATGAAATTCTTTATAGATACAGCAGATCTCAATGAAATTGAAGAGGCAAATAACCTCGGTGTTTTAGACGGTGTAACAACCAATCCAAGCCTCTGCATGAAAGTTGGCGTGAGTGACTTCGAAGGGCATATCGCAAAAATATGCAACATTGTGGATGGCGATGTATCAGCCGAGGTAATTTCAACCGAGTATAGCGAAATTGTAGAAGAGGGCAGAAGAATAGCAGATATCGCAGATAACGTAGTTGTGAAGGTACCCCTGATTAAAGATGGAATTAAAGCTATCAAAACCTTCAGCGATGAGGGAATCAAAACGAACTGTACGCTCTGTTTCTCCGCTTCTCAAGCGCTTATTGCCGCCAAAGCTGGTGCAACATATATCTCCCCGTTTATTGGTCGCCTCGACGATATTTCGACCGATGGCATGCAGCTGATTGCCGATATCAGACTGATTTATGACAACTATGCCATTGAAACTGAAATACTGGCTGCAAGTATTCGCCATCCAATGCACTTTCTGGAGTCAGCACGATTAGGTGCGGATGTTGCAACGATGCCGTTGAACGTGATTGAACAGCTGCTGAAGCATCCACTGACTGACAGCGGACTTGAGCGTTTCCTTGCAGACTGGGATAAACTTCAGGAATCTCTTCAGAAGTAACGTCTATCTTATAGACCGACATTTTACCGGACAGCTCCCGTGCTGTCCGGTTTTTTTAAAAAAATATTCGTGCAGTACCACCTTACCTCATATAAATCGTGAACCATCCCTGGTTGCCGGTTTCGCTGTTGTTTCTTGATAGATATTCACGCACTCTCTCACCCTCTTTATCTCACAGTTAGCCTCGATCTATTCTAATTTGTGGCGAGAACTCAATAAATTAAAAATTAAATCCGGTTTAAACTCATAGAGAGCTATTTATCGTGACTAATAACATGATAATAAACATGAGGTGTGTATGATTGTGTCTTGACTATTGAATATTATTGCAAATTTAACTACATATAATTTGGTATATAAAAAGTTGTGAGATAACAAATAACCATTAAACAGAGGGGTGGTTGTATGAAGAAGTGTAAACGATTACTGGTAGTTGCTATTACAATAATGCTAGTGATGCCACTGGCAGCACATGCTCAGGTTGAGCAGGATGAAGCGGAAGCAGCGGTTGTCGAGACGTACAGGTATGGAGCCGGATTTCAGGGTAGTTTTCCTGCATCGGGTTTAAGCGGAATGATGAATATAACCGACGATATAGCAGTTCAGGCGATTCTGGGATTTTTCGGGAATTTACGAACGTTTGCAGGCAGGGGACTTTATAAATTCCAGGAAGAGGACTTCTGGGATCTTTACGGTTACGGAATGATAGGAGCCTGGAGCTACCAGGGTTTTGCGATTGGGAACAACACCAGGCAGAGAGAAACGGTGCTCGGTTTGGGCGCTGGTGCCGGTTTTCAGTACGACTGGAGAGCCTATAATCCCGAGTTCCCTCCCATTTCCTGGAACATAGAACTTGGAATAGGCTTTGTGGACTTTAATGAGGTGAACTACAATTTTTCGACCATTATGTTTGGAGCGGGAGTGCACTACAGGTTTTGAAATTAGAACGCTTTCAGCAGGCTGATACGGTTTGGTCGAAGGCTCACCGAAAAAGATACTAAGTGTGGATCTCAGAAATCTCCCTCAATCTTGAAGAAGATGAAGGGAGAACTTTTACACTTAAAGCTTCACTGGAAAATTTCAAGACCGGTAGTTCAACTTTCTGTGATCAAATTTTCTGCAATTTTTGCCGATGACAATACGCCCGGCAGTCCTGCTCCGGGGTGAGTTCCGGCACCAACAAAGTAGAGATTGTCCACATCCTCGCTGCGATTGTGCGGCCTGAACCACGCCGATTGCGTAAGGATCGGCTCCACGGAGAAAGCGGATCCTTTATAGCTGTTGAGTGTATCCTGGAAGTGCAGCGGATCGATATAGTGCTCGGCAACCAGATTCTCCTGCAGGTCAGGTAGGTAGTTATCTTCGAGAAACTGCATGATAGCGTCCCTGTATTTCGGTGCCATCTCGTTCCAGTCGGTGCCGCTGTCTAAGTGGGGAACGGGTGAAAGCACATAGAATCCTTCATGGCCTTCAGGCGCCATGGATGGATCCGTGATGGTTGGCATATGAAGGTAGAGCGAGAAGTCATCCGCCAGCTCCTTCTTATGGAAAATATCGCTGAGAAGTCCTTTATATCGTTCACCCAAAATAATGTTGTGATGTGCCAGGCCGGAATCGGTATACCGTTTCTTTGTTCCGAAGTAGATCACAAAGAGGGACATACTGTATTTAGTCCGTTCAATCTTCCGGTCCGTATATTTTTTCCGGTGGACGGGCTTAATCATGTTTTTATAGGTGAAGGCAACATCGGCGTTCGAAACCACCACATCGGCTTTATGCGTCTCACCACTCTTCAGACGCACCCCTTTGGCTATGCCGTCTTCAACCAGAATTTCATCTATTTCTGTATTTAGATGTATAGCTCCGCCCTGATCTTCAATCAGGTCTGTCATGGCGTTTACGATTGCACCGGTGCCGCCCATGGCATAGTGTACACCCCACTCCCGCTCCAGGTAGTGGATCATGGCGTAGATAGAGGTGGTATCAAACGGGTTGCCGCCTACCAGCAGCGGGTGAAAAGAGAAGCACCTCCGCAGAAATTCATCTTCAATATATTGCGATACATATTTGTAAACCGACTTATAGGACTGAAGCTTGATCAGATCGGGAGCAACTTTCAGCATATCGGTAAACTTCAGGAAGGGCTTGTCGGCCAGTTCAACGAATCCTTTATCGAAAATTGCTTTGGTTGTGCCGAGAAATTTTTCATAACCGTCGGCATCAGAGGGATTTCTTTTTTTGATCTCTCCGAGCGTAAACTCATGATCATTGTTATAGTCAAAACTTTTCCCATCAGCGTCAAATATTCGATAAAACGGGTTGCAGGGCACAAAGTCGATATAATCTTCACGCTTCTTACCGGCTGCCGCAAAAATGTCATCGAACATGAATGGTGCTGTAATCACGGTAGGGCCGCCATCAAATTTAAACCCATTCATCTCGTAAACGTATGCGCGTCCGCCCGGTTTATCGCGCTTTTCGAACATGGTAACATTGTGCCCCTGGGAGAGCAGTCTTGATGCAGTTGCGAGGCCGCCGAAGCCGGTGCCGATAACAATAATGTCTTTCTTCATAAAATAAGTTGATTTGTTGGGTTGATAACCTAAACCGACCGCGTATCAATCCAAAAAAAATAAAAAAGATGGGAAAAACAGTCCGACTTTCGGGTGTGTTGCCGGATCAGTTTTCTGCCTGTTTTACAAATCCTTCGTGCCCGCTGTTTGACAGCTGCTGTTGTGCTGCTCTTGCATCAGCAGAAGATGAAAATGTGCCGTAGTAAACCCTGTATGCCGTGGTATTTCCAAAGGTTACTCTTTCAACCCTTGAACCTCTTACCCTGTTCGAATAAGCGTCAGCTTCGCGCTGCGTGTTAAAAGATGCAAGCTGTACGGTATAGGTTTCTTTATTTGTTACCATTCCGGCTGCAACCGGACGATCCCCCTCACTGATAAGATGAATTTCCACATTTGCGGTGCCGGTATCAATCATATCGATATCCCGTGCAGCTCTTCTTGAAAGATCAATTACGCGGTCACCGACGTAAGGGCCCCTGTCATTAATTCTCACAACCACCGACCGGCCGTTATCTAAATTGTCCACTTTAACCACCGTGTTAAATGGAAGCGTACGATGAGCAGCCGTGAGGTCGTTCATATTGTATATTTCGCCGTTTGCAGTTGCTTTTCCGTGAAAGTCGGGACCGTACCAGCTTGCAACGCCGCTCTGCAGCATTCGCACTGTTTCAGCACTTTCGGACGGCAGTGCAGATCTGTCAGCTCCGGAACGCACAACTCCACAGGACTGAAGAAATAGTACTGTTAATAGCAGCAGAATTGGAACCGGAGTCTGATTTAACGGAACTGAAGCAGTTTTGTTTAGGTGCATATTCCGCATAGTTACCGGGTTATAGCAGTATGAAATGAGAGCCGAAGATCGGAATTGAACCGACGACCTACGCTTTACGAGAGCGTTGCTCTACCCCTGAGCTACTTCGGCATAATGCTAAATGAGGATTTAAGTCAGCCCTAAATATATCCAGAAAATGATATAGAAAACAATAGGCTGTCGTATAAGAATTTCGTTTTCGTTATCTTCGGTGGTTCATATCATACCTGTCAACTTCTGCTGAGCGGTTAGCCCGGAATTCTATTTGTGCAGAATTCGCTACGCTTGGTTCGGAGTGTCATACACATATTTTTAACCACTATGCTAAATTGAAGGACTAAAACATCAGTTTAGTTTCAAAGCACAATCATACATGACGATTACACTGGCTATTATTGCTCTGACATCGGCTATTTCACTTGCGGCGCTCTATTTGAATCAAAAAATCCAGTCGGTCGGAATGCTTATACCCTACAGGGTTGTGCGTCAGCAAACCTGGTACGAACTGTTGACGGCAGGTTTTTTACACGCTAGTTTCACCCACCTTTTGGTGAATATGTTCGTTCTGTTTTTCTTTGGAATTGTTTTGGAGCAAAATCTCGGGGCTGCTCAATACGTATCTCTTTATCTATCCGGACTGCTGGTCTCTTCAATTCCCTCAATGGTAAATCATCGTGATGATCCGAATTATGCTACCCTCGGGGCATCGGGAGGGGTTGAGAGCGTGCTCTTTGGGTTTATTTTCCTGTTCCCAACGGAAAGCATCTATTTTATATTTCTGCCAATCCCCATTCCCGCCTGGATCTTTGGCCTTGCCTTCCTGGGATACAGCGTCTACGAAAGTAAAAAAGGGGGTGGAAATATCAATCACGAAGCACACATTGCAGGAGCTATATGGGGAGTTCTATATATGCTTCTTTTCGTGCCAAACGGGCTGGATCACATCCTTACGATTATGGGACTTTTATAGATGTTAGATCATAGATAAAAGATGATAGATAAGAGGTAATGGATAATAGAGTAAAGATGATTTAGCTCAGGGCTGATTCTTTTTTCGGAACTCATCCATAAAGCTGACAAGCGCTCTAACGCTGTCAATCCCGCAGGCGTTATAGATACTGGCGCGGATACCGCCAACGCTTCTGTGTCCTTTCAGGGCAACGAGGCCGTTCTTCTCTGCTTCTTTAACAAACTCTGATTCAAGCTGTTCACTTTCCAGGCGAAACGTTACGTTCATTTTGGACCGGGACTCCTTTTCTGCCGTTCCCCTGTAAAAGTTGTCTTTGTCTATTTCACTGTAGAGCAGATCCGCTTTTTGATTGTTGATCTTTTCAAAATAGGCCAGCCCTCCTTGCTCTTCAATCCACTCCAGCACGTAGTTAACCATATAGACGGCAAATACCGGCGGGGTGTTGAAAATTTTGGCAAGATGGGTTTTGTAGTTTAAAATGGTTGGAATTCCCTCATTTTTCCCGGTATCGGCAAAAGACTTTTTAATCATGACGATGGTTACACCGGCAGGACCAAGATTTTTTTGAGCACCGGCGTAGATCAGTCCATAGCGGTCCAGGTCAACCGGCCGGGATAAAAAGTCGGAGGATGCATCGCAGACCAGGGGGGCGTCCACATCGGGTTCAGCCGTGAACTGAGTACCAAAAATGGTATTATTGCTGGTGAAGTGGACGTAATGAGGGGAGTCTGAGTAATTGAGCTCGCCCGGTTTTGGTATACGAATGTAGTTCAAATCTCGGCTTGAAAAGGGGACGTGCACATTTCCGAAGAGCTTTGCCTCTTTAATTGCATTCGCAGACCACTTGCCGGTGTCGATATAATCAGCTGTGCGGTCTGAATTCAGGTAGTTGAACGGCACCATCATAAACTGCGAACTGGCACCACCCTGCAGAAAGACGATCTCCCACTCATCACCCGCATTCAGAAGCCGCTTCAATCGTTTTATAGCCTGGTTATTCACCTCGGTATACTCCGGACTGCGGTGGCTCATCTCCATGATGGAGACACCTTTGCCGCGGTAATCAGCCAGTTCATTACGCACTTTTTCGAGAACAGGCAGGGGCATTGTAGCGGGACCTGCACTGAAATTGTGAACTCTCTTCATAGGTTTTAAAACGTATGGACGATGATTCCTGATCGCAGCTTAGGCTCGAACCAGGTTGATTTGGGAGGCATTAACTCACCCGCGTCAGATACATCAACCAGCTCTTCAATACTTGTGGGATACATGCTGATCGCCAGGTCAGCATCTCCGTTGTCCACCAGTTTTTCGAGTTCTTCAGTGCCCCGGATGCCGCCAACAAACTCAATATTATTATTGATCCTTGGATCATGAATATCAAATACAGGACCCAACACAAACCGCTGAAGCCTGGAGGCATCTAAATCAGAAACCACATCGCTTTCTTTCGCCTCCGGGAGAGTTAATGACCACCACTCACCTTTAAAGTAAACGGAAATATCGCCTTTCTTGCCCGGAGATTTCTCTGTTGTTTTTTCGGCTGAAAACTTATCAAACAGATGTTCAGCCTGGCTTTTTCGCGCATGAATGATGACCCTGTTATAGGGCAGAATCTTCATTTGACTCATCGGGAACAGCACAACGGGGAAGTAATCATATTCTGCTTCGCCCGGAAACGACCGGTCTCTTTCACGAAGATTTTCCGAAACACGGGAGGCGCTTTTGCAGCGATGATGGCCATCGGCTATATAAAAGTTTTCAACTTCGGCGAAAGCTTTTACGATTTCTACTGTGGTAAACTGTTTCCAAACCCTGTGAGTAACGCCGCGCTCATCGGTGTGTTCAATAAACGGAGGGGATGTGGCAACCGTTTTTTCAATTTGGAATGCCACATCTTCTGAATCCTTGTATGTGAGCATTACGGGCTCGGCATGAGCCTGCTGAGTTTGAATATGCTTGGTGCGGTCGTTCTCTTTATCAGGACGGGTCAGTTCGTGCTTCAAAATCACATCGTTATCATAATCCTGTACCGAAGCGCAGGTAAAAACACCGGTCTGAGTGTGCGATTTGTCCTGCAGCTGATAGATATAAACTGCAGGCTTATCTTCCTGAGTGAATAGACCGGAGTTCAGGAGCTCTTTAAGGTTTGCTGCCCCTTTTTGATAGACAGCATCATCATAATACAGAGTGCCTTCAGGAAGGTCTATTTCGGGTCTTATAACGTGAAGAAAACTATTAGGCTTATTTTTAGCGAGATCTGCAGCCTCCTTAGTACTGATCACATCATAAGGAGGACAAGCAACTTGATCGACCTGGTCCGGTTTTGGGAGCCAGCCTTTGAAAGGTTGAATCGTTGCCATGATTGAGTGTAAGATTTTGTATTTTTATTAACCTCTAAGTATACAAAACCTTTGTTAGAACCACGTATTGTTAATTTACATTAATCAAAAAAATTATTGAAGCTATATGACTGATAAACCGGAAAATAAGGGCGAAAAATTAAACGAAGATCAGCAGCAGCAGCTGCTGTTTGTAATGCTTATTCAACAGCACGAACAAATTGCGATGATGGGGCTCGGTAAAACTGAAAATCCGCAAACAGGAAAAGCTGAGAAAGATCTCAAATCGGCTAAATACGCCATCGATACAATTGTAATGCTGGAAAAGTATACAAAAGGAAATCTGCCAAAAGAGATTTCAGGATACGTAACAGAGACGCTCAACAAACTAAGGCTCGGTTTTGCGGATGAGAAAAAGAAAGAGAACAAGAGTTCTGATGCAGAAAAAAAAGAGTAATAGCGTTGATATGAAAGCGGCCGGCGGGCTCGTCTATCGAAAAGAACCGGAAGCAGTTCAGCTGCTGCTGATTTTGAGAAACGGAGTCTGGGATATCCCTAAAGGGAAGCTTGAACCCGGTGAGTCGATTCCGTTCTGTGCGATCAGAGAGGTGATGGAGGAGACCGGTCTTGATTCGGAACCAGTTATTGAGGCGAACCTCGGCACAACTATCCATAGTTACATACAGGGTGAAAGTGAGATTCAAAAAGAGACGTTTTGGTTTTTGATGTCGCTCTCAGGGGAACAGAACGGATTCACCCCACAGGCTGCCGAAGGGATAGAAAAGGTAGAGTGGGTTCCGGCTGATCAGGCTGAAAAACAGGTTGGGTATGAGAATTTAAAAAATTTGATCAGGCGATTTCAAAGTCATAAAGTGTAGCCTGTATTCCATGAAGAGAGCGTGGTAAAAAGAAGCAGTTTATATAATTTTACTGCTCCTGAAGCTACGGTTTCATGGTATGGGGGTATGATTAATTTTGAAGCCTGAAAACCACCGGCAGACTGTACTGAACACGAACAGGTCTGCCTCTCTGTAGTCCGGGGCGAAACTTTGCCTGCTTTACGGCGCGCAGCGCCTCTTCATCTGCTCCGCCTCCAATGCCCCTGATGATTACCGGATTTTCCACTTCACCTCTTTCATTCACAACAAACTGTACGAATACGCGCCCCTCAATACCGGCGCGCCTGGCTGTTTCAGGATAAGTTATCATTTTCTGGATAGAAGCAAGCCCACCGATCAGTTCCGGCATTTGCTCAACAAGCTCAAAAACCTTCTCTTCATCTTCTTCCGGCTCATCCTGCGGAGGTGGAGGTGTATATCTCTCATCAAAATCCTCAAATGTGAAAAGGTCAATATCAATATCGTCGATGATGTGGTCGTCAGGTACGGGAACTGGTACAGGAGGCCGTGGAGGAGCGGGGGGCTGCTCAATCTGTTTGGTCAGTGGTATCTCTTCGATATTGGTGAGCTCCCTCTCTGTTGGTTCGTATATGGTGTCGTTAAAGCTTGCAAGGTTTATGTTCGATGCGATAATGAAAAGCAGAAAGGTCAAAATTAACCCTGTCTCTAAAAACAGAACGTAGTATCGCTTCAGGTCAAGGTTTGGTTTTATTCTTCTCATGGCAGCCTATTTTTGAGTGGATACTTAACTTACTAGTACTATTTTAATAATACTAAATTATTAAGATACCTGCCAGTGCAAATAACTCAAGGTCCACAAAATGGTTATGCAGTGGCTGCAAAATAGGTTTTAACCTGAGTGCGATTCATAATATGTTTCATTTATTCGGTAACAAGTCTCCCCTAAAAAGGGGAGATTTCCCCCAAGGGATCCCTTCGGGAAGAGGGGTGTTCATCGGTTTATTCACAGATCTGATGGACATCCCCCTCAATCCCCCTTTTCTCCCAAAGGGATCCCTCGCGGGGTAAGGGGGACTTTTTTATCCATAATTCAAGACTCGAACTCAGGT
>CAZKIZ010000017.1:0-11524 GCA_964552935.1 uncultured Rhodohalobacter sp.
AGCGCAACAGGTATCACGTTAATAACGGACCCCTGGCTGATGGCAGGCGCCAGGACTACAGTCTGTATTGTACCGTAGTCTCCTGGAATGGAGGCCATATTGGCAGGTGCGGGAAGGTAGAGGAGTATATTCTGATCGCTGTAGAGCTGCTCAGGGTCAGAAACTGAACTGTCGGGTTGCACTTCTTCCGGGGCAAAGCTCGAGCCGGCCGGCTGCACTATAGTCGCCTCCGTGGTGAAAGGCTGAGCCGTAGCACACGACAGCACGGTCGAAGAGAGGAATAAAAGCAGAAGGTACGTAAACTTGAATTTCATGAGAGGGTAAACGAGTTGATCCATGATTTTCGTTTCAATCATAAAACAACGGCTCGCGACGGCGCAGTGTCGATAAGAGTTTTGTTGGTTTTTAATACTTATAAACGATGATTAAGGTCATTTACTTTAGAAGGGCTCTAGTTCCTTCAAAATGGCGATGAGGGATTTTGAGAACGAGTAACCTAAACCAAGAAATACATTGCGCCGTAGCACCGTTGCGAGAAATTTTAACCAGTAACTATACCCCTTCAAAATCAACCGGGCGTTTTTCTCCTGCAGGTATGGCCAGATCGAGTCTGTTTTGAGGCGGCGGAAGCTGGCAGGTGGTAAACGGGTTAAAAGCACACGGCGGATTGTACGCTTTATTGAAATCGAGAGTGACGAATCCATTATCGTCAGGATGATCAATAATCATGTAGCGCCCGGCCTGGTACGTATCACTGCGGTTGGTCTGATCAGTAAACATCAAAAAGAGCCCGCTGTTTGCTTCAAATGCATCAATGGAATAGAGTTCGTCGTTCACTCTGAATGTAACGTACCCCGGTGAACTGCGGTCGATTGTATCACCCAAAACATTGACAACTTCAACGGAAGCCTCTTCAGAGTGCTGAACGAACCGGCCCTGTAGATGCCACTCCTCTTTCAGCTCATATCGCGGAAATCCATCAAACCGATCGGCTTTGGGGGTGTCCATACTGAAAATTTTCACACCCCGCTGATCTCCCCGTTCATCAATAAACCAGGTTAAATTACCGTGAGTGGCATGAACCCGCTCCTCCACGCCATCTCCCACCATCTGTAATTGATCCACTCGCTCCCCTTTATGGCGGATATCCACGTTTTCGGCTACCCTCATTGATACTTCTCCATTGCGTAGAAGAAATGTTCCGGCATGTTCGTCGATAGATCCTTCCGGGAAGCGGATATCCTGCTCTTCACCGCTGCCAAAACTGTTTTCACCCTCTTCAAACCAGATCAGGTCAACCAGCCGGAGCCATCCGGTGGTATCAGTAAGAACTCCAATTCGGTACTCTTGCCATTCGTTGATGGTTTGTTCGTAATTATCGGGCAGAGGTTCTGTACCGAGTTTATCGCTGCTGCAAGCAAACAGCATTAGAGACATCGGCAAAATTAATAGGAAGTGAATGGAGTATTTCATTATGACACTAAAATGTAATTCAAAGTCCCTGCCAGTCAACAGGGCGAAGCTCGCCGGCAGTAATACTAAGGTCAAGCCGGTTGGTTGATGGCGGAAGCTGGCACGTTGTGTGCAGGTTATACGCACAGGGCGGATTGTATATTTTATTGAAGTCTATTGTGGTGAAACCTGTCTCATCCGGATAATCTATGTAGATGAACCGGCCAGCCTGGTACGTTTCTGTGAGGTTGGTAAGATCCCCAACAATTAAAAAAAGCCTGCCGGTGGAGCTTTCAAGTGCTTCCAGACTGTAGGTTTCGCCCTCTTTCTGAAAAATTATCGTTCCTGGGTTTCGTACATCATCGGTCTGACCAAGCACATTTGTAACCGGAATGGTGGCCTCTTCGGGCTTGGTAACAAACCGGGCTTTCAGATGCCAAGATGGGTCAATCGGATATCGGTCGAAACCATCAAACCTGTCAGCTTTTTCATTCTCTTTATTGAACAGGCGGATCGCAATGAGGTCCTGGCGCTGAATAACGTGCCATTCAAGCGATCCGTGCTGAATCTCCGGGGCATCTTCTCCATCAAAAATAACCATCTCCGTAACCGGTTCGTTTTGCGCGGTGATTTCAACACCATCAGCCGCACGCATTCGTACCTGGTTGCCCTCAAGAATAAACGTGCCGGCCTGCTCTGCTATGGTCCCTTCCGGAAACTGTACATCACGGTCGCTGCCGCTGCCAAAACTGTTCTCACCCTCCTCAAGAACATACATTCCGGCCAGCCTCAGCCATCCGGTGGGCTCTTTAAGGGTTTCAATTCTATCGTCAATCCATTGAGAAACGTTCTCTTCGTAGTTTTCGGGCAGAGGTTCAGGTCCCAGTTCCTCTGAGGGTTCACCGCATGAAATCAGTGCGATTGAAAAGAGGAGAATAATCGGGAGAGAATTTTTCATCAGATAGCCTAAAAATGTGTTCGTTTAATTCTGTTCAATACAGTGGCCAGTATCTGCAGGCAAACCGGTTGTTGGTGCAGGGAAATCAAAGCCTAAGTCAAGCAAAGTAAATTAACGAATCTGATACTCTATCCGCATCCTTTTTTTATAACGTTTATCTACTGACCAAATAGACGGACGCCGGCGGTTAGTCCAATCCAGAAGCGGATATCTCTTCCTGCACGATTTCCTTCAAGCAGGGAATACCATGTGTACTCGTTGTTTCCTTCCTGTCTTGATACCTGTAAATTGAGCGAAGGCCCCGCATACACAGACACACCACGGTTAAGGTTCCTGCCAAGAAGGTAGCGGTAGCTGTAGATAAAGTTGAGGGTCCGGCTCCATTCCGCATCAAATATGTTTTGAATCGTGAAATCATGCGTGGAGAAATAGTTTTCAAGATCGTCTCTGTTCCAGGCTTCGTCCAGCGTTCTGTAAGTGCCGATGGACCAGCCAAGAGTCCAGACATCCCGGTCGGAGATCAGCAAATTGTAACCGGCAGAAATTTTATTGTAGATATCGCGCGTACCGAGATTTAGCCCCAGATGGGCAAACCCGCCATCAGTCAGCCATACGTCCATATTTTTGCGGCCATTTCCGTAGTAGCTGATCAGCCCGACCGGTATTCCCTCAAACTCACGTGCTGTGTTAAACAGGCCGACTTGAATTCCCTGGCCGGTTTCGGTGATGTTTGCTACGCCGGCAAACTGAATGCCCTGGAACTGCCGGCTGATATTTACGACACCCGTACCAATAATTCCTTGCTGCATGTCAGAAATATTGGTTACACCCGAAAAAAGTAGCCCTTGTGATGTTCCGGACGTTATGTTGGCAACACCGGCGAATAGCAATCCCTGGGAGGAGGCTCCGGATATATTGGTGATACCGGAAAACATGAGTCCCTGAGATGATCTGCCTGAAACGTTTGTGATACCGGCGAACTGCAGTCCTTGTGAAGCGCCCTGGCTGAAGTTTCCAATTCCGCCTATTTGAACCCCCTGTATTTCACGCCCGATATTTACACCGCCCGTTATCTGAACGCCCTGCATGGAACCGGCTGAAATGTTTCCGAACCCTGAAAGCTGAACTCCCTGCATATGCTGGCCCGTCAAATTACCGATACCTGATATTTGCACCCCTTGCAGTTGGCCAGATGAGATATTACCAAATGAGGCGATCTGAACACCTGACATCTCTCCCCCTGATGCGTTCAGGCCTCCGATCTGCACACCTCTCGCAAATTTCCTGTTGATGTTCACCAAACCGAGCTCATACCCTTCAAGGCCGCCGTGGTAGCCGGCAAGTATGTTCAGCGAATATCTTGCATTATAACGATAGGCGTCTACACCGTTGGTGCTGAGTCCGGGCACAAGCGTAACACGGTATTTGCGGTACTCCAGGTCGCTGTCGGTTTGAGAATGCGCTGTAGCAGGATAGAGAAGAGCGATGAAAAGTACAGCGGAAGCAATAATAATGAGTTTTGGCATGACGAGTGGGTGAGTTTATAAAATGTAATTCCTCTTTACGATATCACATTATAAATGTTGCTCAAAATTTAGCGTCACATATTCTTATAAACTGAGCTCGATTTTTAATCCTCATCAATGTGCATGCCCGAGAGGCTGTCCAAAAAGAGAGTCATCCCGCACTTGATGCGGGATCTCCATACGTTGATTTGGTTAGGAGATCCCGGATCGGGGTCCGGGATGACGTAATAGGTGTATATTTTGCAATAGCACACCCTTTTTGGACAGCCACAGCCTCTTTTGATAATTTTTAAAATCGAACTAAGGTTTATAGCCTCCTTTAAAAATATTGAGCCAAAAAAAATGCTCCGCAAAACGGAGCATTCATTCCAAAAAATATAATATCGAAGCGTTTACTTCCGGCTTCTGTTTTTGCGGCTTTTTGTTTTGCCACCGGTAAACGGCTTATAAAACGGTTCTGATTCCCTGTCTTTTTGGGTTTTTCGGCGTTTAGGCCGCTTATTGCTGGAAGATGAATCGTTCTCATTTGTTGATCCCGTCATCACCGGCGCCTTTTTGTTCTCCTGCAGTTTAAGAATGGCCGCGGCCACTTCAATCGGAGTAAACTGATCGGATGCCAGGGTCTCTACTTGCTCAATGTATGAGCGAAGTCCGCCGGCTTCCAGCGTTTTTTTGATCTCTTGCTGGTAGCTGTCCATCAGCGAAGCCTGTACATCCTGTGCAGACGGAAGCGGAATGGTCTGCAGCTTGATCTTCAGGTTGTTTTCAATGTATCGCAGATTTTTATTCTTACGACCTGAGGAAAACGTATACGCTACACCTTTGCGACCGGCGCGTCCGGTTCGGCCAATTCTGTGGACATAATATTCCGGATCTTGCGGAACATCATAATTGAACACTACATCGATGTCGTCAACATCCAGGCCGCGGGCGGCTACGTCTGTTGCAATAAGCACATCAATTTTCCCTTTACGGAATTTGTCCATCACTTTATCGCGAACGTGCTGACTCATGTCGCCGTGCAGCGCGTCGCTGGAATATCCGCGTGACTGCATCTCTCCTACCAGTGAATCACATTTTCGTTTGGTGTTACAGAATATCAGCGCCAATTTGTAGTCATTGATATCAAGCAGTCGGCAGATGCCCTCTGTTCTCATCGAATCGCGTGTTTCCACAATGTATTGATCAATGCCGTCAGCTGCGGGTGCTTTTCCTTCAACTTTGATCATCTCAGGGTCAGTAAAATACTGTTTCATGATCCGCTTGATATCCTTCGACATCGTTGCAGAAAACATGATGGTTTGTCGTTTTTCATCCTCCGATGAGAAACCAAGGATGGTTTCAATATCATCGCGGAATCCCATGTTGAGCATCTCATCAGCCTCATCCAGAATCACCATTTTCAGGTTTTTCAGGTTAAGGGTGCCCCGTTTCAGGTGATCTATGACACGGCCGGGCGTACCAACTACTATTTGAGTTCCCGATTTGATCTGCTTGATCTGTCGTGAAATGGGCTGTCCGCCATAAACCGGCGTTACATGAACGCCTTTAATGTACTTGGCCAGCTTGATGAATTCGCCGGTTACCTGCACCGCGAGTTCACGGGTAGGGCACATAACGATCGCCTGCACGTTGCCCGACTGAGGGTCGATTTTTTCAAGAACGGGAATGGCAAATGCTGCCGTTTTCCCGGTACCGGTTTGAGCCTGTCCTGCAACATCTTTCCCTTCCATGATGGCGGGAATTGCAGCGGCCTGAATTTTAGTGGATGTTTCGAAACCCATCTCTTCGATAGCTTTGAGGATGGATGCACTGATTCCAAGATCAGAAAATTGAGTATTGTTCACTTTAGTATATGATTTGAATATTGATACAGCGCCGGAATAAATGGCCGGCAGGATCGCCCGCTTCTCGGGATTCGATCATCTCCCTCATTATGGTTGCCAGAACTGTACTCTCTTACTCTTTACTGAAAAGAAGGGAAACGATACGAGCAATAAACATCTGTGGGGAAGAACCGCTTTGATAAAAGCGGTAAAACATTAATCCATAAAGATACGGATTATTATTGGTTAGAAATAATGAGTTGTCAAACGATTTAGTGCAAGCGCACTTGTTCAAAGCGAAAAATCTGAATGAAATCTGTTTTTCGCAGAGTGTCACTGAGTTTACCGCAGACGAACGCGGAAAATATCATAATAATCCGCATCCCTACTCAAGGACTTCAAACCGCGTTTTCCGGTTTTTGGTCTGGTTTGAGTGAACATCAGTAATCTGAACACGCAGCTCGTAAAGTCCCGGATTCAGGTCAGCCGTCTCAATTTCAAGATCTTCGATCAGCCGGTTCTCTTCACTCGTAAAATTGAGTGTTAATATAAACTCGGTTTGATCGGTCAAAACCTTGCCCCGTTCATCAACCGGTAAAATACGATAGGTAAGCTCAAAGCGTGAAAAACCATTTGGCTGAACAAAAAGATTATACACCTCAAAGTGCAGAACCAGCATCTCCTGCCACGGTATAACCTGGTTGTTTGCTACAACAAAAGGAAACATATTTTCATTACTCTCTTCTGTCTCTTCCTCAATCTGATAGCCCAGTACAAGATCGGCCAGCTGAAGGGAGTCTGGATGGGTCTTCAGCGGTTCGGGTTCCCTGTAGTGAATGCTTCCCAGTCCGCGTGTGGTTGCCGGGTAAGGAGTTTCGTAGGCCGCAGCCCTTGATCCGGACGCATTGTTAATGAGCTCAGCTGATACAGACCGGTGTCCTCTGTCGGTATGCTCCACTCTGAAAATGGAAAGAGCACCCGGGCGAAACGGATCTCTTTGAATGCCAAATCGGGGTTCTTCGCTTTTTATATCCTGTATCATCCAGTCAGAATCATACTTTTGCAAACTGTGCTCAAGACTGTAGTTGGGTACAAGCTCGGTCACGGAGTCTGTCTGAAGAATGTTATCAAGCGTTACTCCCTCCTGGCGATTACGGGAGTAGTCAATCATAAACGCCTCCCTTGGGTCGCTCTCCAGGAAAGTAACCAGGTATGGATTTTGATCCTCATCCAGGAACCGGTACTGGTAGACGTTTACCGGAATCCGGGGAATCATCGCTTCTATAGATGAAATCTGCCGCGGAGCCTGGATTGAGCGTCTGCGGATAAGTTCGGCCGACTCAGATTTGAAATTGAGATCGAGCCCTGTGTACACCTCTCTGCCCTGTTCTAAAATCCTGTCACGCAGATTGTTCAGCCTGTTTTCGAAAAAGGTGTCAATCGAGCTGAGCTGTTCATAATAAAGCATCTGAAGCATCAGTGCCGGTGTGATGCCAACCCTGGTAAATTCAGCGATTTGCCCGTCTTCGAACGCGTCTCTGTTGTAGGCACGCTCGGGAATGAAATCTTCGATACTGGTTTGCAGCTCAAACTGATCATTTCTGATATTGGTGCCGAATATGAAAGGAACCGGCTGATTGCCTTCCGTTGCAATGCTGTCGTAAAACCAAACTTCGTATTCCGGGTAGTGGTGGTTGTCGTAAATCACAAATTCCAGGGCATCGGTTTGCATAGCGGAAAATGCCTGCGATGTTCCCCTTTCTGACTGCATTTGGGCCATTTCACGCTCTTCCCGGGTTGCGGGATCACGCTGAATAATTTGCCGCTCGAGCCACGGTTTAACATTCAGATCCTGGAGCGTAAGTATTCCGGTTTGTGTACGGTCAGGATCTCCATAACGGACGTAGATTAAGGCTCGGTCGTCGGTTCCGTAAATAGTAGAGCTGTTTTTGGTAAATCGTTTTCTTGATTCTGCAATTCGCTGCCAGTGTTCTATCAGCCGCTCATTTACAATGCGTGATGGGGTGGGATCGAGCTGTACCCAGTACCCGCGCATATCAGAATGTAACGTCCTGTTTTCAGCTTCCCACCACTCGGTCCACTGGCGATAGATACCTTCGCCCACGATTGTTTTGAGCCGTTCAATCTCCTGGCGGATAGCGATTCGGCTGTTCACGCCGGTTCCGTTCAGCAGCGCTTTATAGTACATCTTAGTAGCGGTTTCAAACCGCTCATCGAACTCACGCTCCGTGATAACCCGGATATATTCGAAGCCTATGCGGGAATCAACCCGGACCGCCTCGTCGTAGTTGGTTTCCCAAATCGAGAGCGCCTCATCCACATCTCCCCTGTAGAGCTGTTCAAGCCCCTGCTGATAAGGCGATTGCGGCTGTGCAACACTGTTTCCTGAAAATAACAGAACAGCGCATAACAAAAACGAAGCCGCTATTTTTATGACATTGGGCACCATAATGGTATGATCAACTTTTTAATATTTCGACCAAAATACAACGATCCTGATAAAACGAACAGCAAAACTATAAATCGATTCAGCTTTTTACAGAAATCCGCTCAATATGAACTACAATTTTTAGTACCTTTTACGATATAAATCTTTTGAAATTATGCCTCAAAACTACAGAGCCCTAACACGCACATATCGTCCCCAAAGCTTTGATGACATCGTTTCGCAGGAGCATGTCAGCAACACGCTTAAGAACGCAATCAAACAGGATCGTATTTCACACGCCTACATGTTCTGCGGACCCAGGGGCGTTGGTAAAACGACGATGGCCCGTGTTTTAGCGCGAACAATTAATTCAATTGATGCAGAGGTCGATGGCGAATCCCTAAACCAGACGCTGAATGTGGTTGAGATTGATGCCGCATCGAACAACAAAGTAGACGATATTCATCACCTCCGCGAAAGTGTTCGCATCCCCCCGCAGAATGGCCGTTACAAGGTGTTCATCGTGGATGAGGTCCACATGCTTAGTAAGGCGGCATTTAACGCTCTGCTGAAAACACTCGAAGAGCCGCCCGCTCACGCAATCTTTATATTCGCAACAACGGAACCCCACAAAGTTCTGCCCACCATTTTATCCCGCGTTCAGCGGTTCGACTTTAAGCGAATCAGCGTTGATGAAATCGTGTCGCGACTGAAGGTAATTTGCAAAAAAGAGGATATTCAGATTGATGAAGAATCGCTCCATGTAATTGCGAAAAAGGCTGATGGCGCCCTGCGCGATGCCCTCGGGCTGATGGACCAGGCGATCGCCTTTTGCGGTAATAATATTCGCCACGACCAGCTTATAAAAGCACTGAACGTTGTTGGTGACGATCAGCTGTTTCAGTTTATTTCAACCGTTGAAAAGAAAGATTCCGGCAGCGGCCTTCAGCTTGTGAATGATCTGATGCAGGGAGGTGTGGATATACAGGAATTTTTAACGGCACTGACCGAACATCTCCGGAATCTATATGTAGCTCTCAATTCAGAAAGGATGCACCTTGTGGATGCTACCGAAGATACCAAGAAACGCTACAGAGAGTCGGCAAAAGCGTTTGAGCCTGAAGATCTGATGCGGATGCTCCATTTGGTAAGCGAGGCGCAGCTTAAAATCCGCGATGTTCAGCAGCCGCGCATTCATTTTGAAATTCTGCTGCTGAAGCTGATTCATATGAACCGGAGCCGGGAACTCAACTCTTTGATTGAAGATCTGAACCAGTTAAAAAAAAACGGCAGGATACAAGTAACTAACGGATCTGTTCCGAAAACAGGAAAAAATCCTCCCGAAGAAGACCGATCAGCAGACAGTGAAGATATCTACGGCAGCGAAGAGCCGGAATCTCCTGAGGTTCGCGATGACGGAGGCGGAATACCATCATCCGGAGCATCATCTTATGAACAAGATGCCGATGAGCCTCAGCCGACTGATAACGAAGATGAAGATAAGACTGAAATCAAGCCTGAAGAAGCAGGGTCAAATCAAACCGAGCCTGAACAGGACAGCAGAGTAACTGAGCCGGTTGCAGCTAAGAAAAATCGTCAGGAAGAGAAAAATCCGGCCCCTGAAAGGGAGGCCCGTTCTGCAGCAAAAAATGAATCGGAAGCAGAAAAGCCCGAAAGCTCTGTTTCTGATGATGACGATGACTTTATGATGTCTAAACCAACGCTTGGCTTTGCAGAAGGGATAAGCTCTTCGGGTGATGTATTGGAGAAGGAAGCGGATACAGACGTTTTAAGCGAAGAGCAGCAGTTCCCCGACCCGGTGCCTTTAACCGGTGTTGACCATCTCGAAGAGTACTGGGGTGCGTTTAAGAAAGAGGTGAAAAACAGTGCTCCGCAGATGTTGTACTATCAAATTATGCGTGTAAAGCTGAAAGATTTGACCGGCAATCGCCTGACGGTATCGGGTGAAAGTGAATTTGCAACGAACCTGTTTGATGAAAACCAGGAGCTTCTGTCTGATCTGATGAAGCGCGTTGTGGGTACGCGAATCCGCATCCACTGCATTGTTGAGCGCAATGAGAAGAAAAAGGAAACGTTGAGCCCGTATGAACGCTTTAAGGAACTACAGAAGAAAGACCCTCATCTAAAATCAGTTGTAGAGTTGTTTGGCGCCGAGCTGGACTACTAAACAGAAATTTAGAGTGAGCGAATAACCGTTTTATAAACAGTAATTTTTAAGATTAATAACCAACCGATATGAGTGATTTTAACATGGCCGATATGTTCGGCAAATTCCAGGATATGCAGGCAAAAATGAAGCAAGTTCAGGATGAGCTTGAAGACCTGATCGTTAACGCCGAAGCCGGCGGCGGAATGGTGAAGGTAACAGCCAACGGCAATCGAAAAATTGTGGCTATTGACCTGGATGACGACGTGATTGATCCAAATGATAAGGAGATGATGGAAGACCTGGTTGTAGCCGGGGTAAATAAAGCTCTTGATAAAGCAGAAGCCGCAGCCAAAGAGAAAATGCAGGAAGCCTACAAGGGAATGATGCCCGGCGGCGGAATGCCCGGTGGTATGGATCTGAGCAAATTAGGGCTGTAAAAAAATGCAATGGTAGTGGATAGGATTAGTTTTTGATTCGAATTTATCCTCTACCGATCATCTTTCAATATTTTTATAGATGCAAATTACCTCAGAGGCGCTTGAACGCGCTATCGAAGAGTTAGCCAGGCTGCCGGGCACCGGCAGAAAGTCGGCCCAGCGGATGGCCATCCATCTCTTAAAACAGACCGACGAGCGCGTTCTTTCCCTGGCTGACGCCCTTGTTCAGCTTAAAAAATCGGTTGAGCGCTGCTCGGTCTGCGGCACCATTACAGATTCAGATCCCTGCGCTGTCTGCAGCAATCCGAAGCGGCAAAACGGAGTGGTATGCGTTGTTGAGGAGTTTCAGGACGTCTACATTATTGAAAAAACCAACGAGTTCCGCGGCCGCTACCACGTTCTTGGCGGGGTGATCTCTCCGCTTGAAAATATCGGGCCTGATGATATCCGTATCAAACAGCTGCTTGAACGGATTGGCACGGGCGATGAGCAAATTGAAGAGGTGATCCTTGCCCTGAATCCCGACGCCGAGGGGGAAGCCACATCCTACTACATTAACAAGATGCTGCTGAATTATGAGGTAGATGTTACCCGTATCGCGTACGGCATCCCAATGGGCACCGAGCTGGAGTTTATCGATGAAGCCACCCTCAGCCGCGCCTTCGCCAGCCGTTCGGGGTTTTAGAAGATCGACATGGTATTTCTC
>CAZKIZ010000017.1:11624-20107 GCA_964552935.1 uncultured Rhodohalobacter sp.
TCAGAAATACCATGTCTGCTCTTTTCCCAATTGCATCAATTTTGATTACCTTATCAGCCAGCTACTTTCCATTTACAAATAATTATCTGTGATGCAACGAAATCTACTTTCCCTTTCCGCTCTGTTTCTATTCCTGGTTTATCTCTCATCATTTGAAACCTCAATTGCCCAACCCGGTCCCGGTTACTGGCAGCAGGCGGTGGATTACAAAATGGAGATCGATATGAATGTGGAGACCAACCGGTTCGACGGTCACCAGGTTCTTACCTATACCAATAACTCACCGGATACGCTCGATCGCGCGTTCTATCATCTCTTTTTTAATGCGTTTCAGCCCAACAGCATGATGGACAAACGCTCACGGACCATCGAAGATCCTGACCGGCGTGTACGGGACAGAATCTATCACTATGATGATACAGAGATCGGATTCCAGGATATTAAGTGGATGAAGCAGAACGGCGCTGATATCGATTTCACGATCAAAGGCACGATCATGGAGGTGCATCTCGCCGAGCCGATCCTTCCGGGTGAGGAAGTTGAATTTGAGATGGAATTCGAAGCACAGGTCCCGCTGCAGACACGACGCTCAGGACGCGACAATCTTGAAGGCATCCGCTTTTCGATGGCTCAGTGGTATCCAAAAATTGCCGCTTATGACGAGCGTGGGTGGCATCCAAATCCATATATCGGCCGTGAGTTTTATGCGCCCTTTGGAACGTTCGATTTTACGATTCATATAGACAGGGATTATGTTGTTGGAGCCGGCGCCTATCTGCAAAACCCTCAGGAAGTAGGCTATGGATATGAGGACCCCGGTGCTGAACTTCGAATTCCCGATGGTGATAAACTGACCTGGCATTTCACGGCAGAAAATGTGCACGATGTAATGTGGGCAGCCGACCCTGACTACACCCACACCACTTACCAGGTTCCGGGCGGTCCCCTGCTGAGGTTTTTCTACCAGACCGATCCCGTAGCAATAAATGCTGATGATGAAGAACAGGCACAGCTTCTGGAGAACTGGGAGCGTCTTCCCGAGTATACTTCCAACGCCTTCGAATTTATGAATGAGAATTATGGCGAGTATCCATACGGTGAATATGTGGTTATCCAGGGTGGTGATGGTGGAATGGAGTACACCATGGGGACGCTCATAACCGGGAATCGAAATTTTGGCAGCCTTGTTGGTGTGACCGTTCACGAGCTGATCCATGCATGGTATGAAGGTGTGGTAGCGAATGATGAAACCACTGATCAGTGGATTGATGAAGGATTTACCGTCTATCTCTCCGCCCTAACTATGAACGAGCTATTCAACAACGGTGAGGGTGACCCGATGGTAAATCGTCACCAGGGATATTTCAATATTGTGAACGCCGGCATTGAAGAGCCGATGCATCTGCACGCGGACCACTACCACAGGAATTCTGCATATGGTGTGGCTTCATATACGAAAGGCGCCATCTTTTTGCATCAGCTCGGCTACATTGTAGGTGATGATGTGCTGAAAAGAGGTCTGAACCGATTTTATGAAGAGTGGAAGTTCAAGCACCCTAAAGGCCTCGATTTTCTGCGAACTATGGAGCGCGAATCGGGTATGGTACTCGACTGGTACTATGAATACTGGGTCGAAACTACGCGGACGATCGATTATGGAATCAGCTCCGTTGAATCTGCTGATAATGGGCAGACAGAAATCACGCTCGAGCGAATTGGCCTTATGCCGATGCCTATTGACCTGGAAGTAGAGCTGACGGACGGATCAATCCACCACTACTACATCCCGATGCGCATTATGTGGGGACAGAAAGAGAATGAAAATCCTGAAATTGAACGAACCGTGCTGCCAGACTGGCCCTGGGTATTCCCCGACTACAGTTTTGTGATGGATATTCCTCAAGAAAATATTGCCCGGATCGAGATCGACCCGACACGGCGAATGGCGGATGTAGACCGTGATAATAATATTTGGGAATAGAATTTAGATGAAAGATGGTTGATGATAGATTTTTGATGAGTGGGTTTGTTCTCTGAAGAACCTTGCAAAAATAGCAGTAAGGTTAAGCCTGATCATTCTACTTTGGATCTCGAATCACCAGGCGGTATTGGCGCAAGATGCGTTTGAAACGATTGAAATTGCTTTGGGAGGAGATGCAGTTGTGGCGGGAAACAGCATCCTGGAAAACTGGTCACCTTCCCGGCGAGGATCGCTGGAGCTGCGAACGCCCTACTACAGCGGCGAGCTGGAAGCGGGCGCACGCTATGTTCGGTACAATGAAAAGTCGTTTGAAGACTCAGGTTTCCGATCTGTCTATCTTTTCCTGGGCTGGCACTACCCGCTTTCGATAACGGACAGGCTTTCAGTTTCACCCGGTTTTAGAATCGGCACCAATTTCTTAACCCAGGATAACAAGCGATTATACTTTGGCGGGACGGCCGGCGATCCATTTATCTTTCATGAGGACGAAAGCATTTTTGCTTACGAACTGATGCTTCGGTCCGGGTTGGCGCTGACCGATCACACCGCTTTGACTGTCTCCGTATCCTACAACCGAAGCGCTTTACAAATTCCGTTCTCCCTCACCTATCTCTCCGCGGGCATATCCAGAACTTTCAATATGCCGGACTGGCTGCAGGGGGTAGTGAAATGATCTTAACGCTGACTCTCCTGACGATTTTTACTGCTCTGTCTCCACAACCGGCAGAAAACGATTCACTGGACGGAAACCTGATTATACGAACAGATGATCTTATGAACCTTCTTGAGGTCGATTTTATCTCCTTTGACCGGCTCTCGTTTACGTCCCACTCGCAAGAGTTTGGTTATTTTGGCCCTCAGCCTGTTTTTGTAGTTGACGGGCTGCCGGTCGATGTATCTTTTTTCGGGATGATTAATCCCTACCACCTGCCCGTCGCCAAAGGCCGGGTTGAACAGAAAAAGTCGGGTAGCTTATTTCATGACCCCGCTGCAGGCTCGCGTTTTATCCGGCTTGATACGGGCGAACCGGTAAAAGGGGTGTCGGTCTATGGCGGAGTTAAAATGAGCAATGAGTCGGGCGAGCCCGGACCGTGGGTATTTGATCCGGAACGTGTGACTCCCAACATCGAACGATTTGGCCCGGGAATTGATCTTGAATTGCAGCTTGCCGGCGACCGGTTCTATGGGAAAGGGCTGTTTCGGTATCACAGGCAGATGAACACGAATCTTTCCGTAGAGCGGAGAATGAAAGGTATGGTGAGTCTGCCGGATGAGGGTGAGTGGCTGCGGGCCGAAGCAATCACGCAAACAGGCATGATTGAGACCGGTTACAGAAGGGATCAATTTCAAATTCGGGCAAGGACGATAATCGCAGAAAGCGACGATTTCCTCTACTTTCAGCCGCTTGGGCGGGAAATTCCTTCTAAACCGGGGCTTCATCAAACCATACTTGCTGCTGATGCCGATCTTTCACAACGCTGGAGTATAAACAGCTATGCTCAGCTTACAGATAAAAGAATCGGATTCCGGCGCAACCGGTTCGCTCACGAGTTTGACTGGGCGGAGCAGACTCGTGAACTTTACAGCGCGCTGAAGCACCGTAGAGTCAATCAGGACATTGTGATCGGAAGTCGCTTTCGCTCCATTGCTGCAGACGCCCCCGGAGTGGATGATAATTTACGCTACTATTTCAATCTTTTTTCCGAACTCCGGTGGCGCGTAAACAACGCAGTTACAGCGGAGATTGGCCACGATGTCACCTTTCATAGCAACGCTCCGGCTCTCCGTTTATCTGCAGGGGTCGAAAGAGAGATGACGTCATCGTGGAAATCGTCTGCAAAGATTTCATACAACGAGGTGTTGCCAGAGTTTCACAACCCGTCAACCGATTTGTCCCGGCGCGGATATAATATCAGCGAGCGATTTGGCATTCCGTTTGCGCCTGTCGGATCTTTCGGGAAAAGCCGACTCCTTACGGCTTCAGTCACACAGAACGTTGCTGTTCATAACGACTTGATGATTACAGGGAGCCTGAAGCACATCTCACACTTTACTCTTCCTATTCCATTCCAGCCCGTGCAATATGATGCCGCATTTCACACCATGCCGGGCACCTTTCAGTTATTTGACGGGCAAACGGGCCGGCGAGGGATCGCCGATTTGCAGATCGCCCACCGGGCCAGCACAAGTTTTTCTCACTCTCTGCACGCTGTTTATTCAGCAACACTATCCGGCGGAGAGATCTACCGGGACTATTGGGAGCAGTCACCGGATCTGTGGATTCGTTATTCCGCCACCTATTCCCCTTTTCGGGATATTGAGCTGAATGCACAACTGCGATACCGTTCAGGAACCAGCTGGAATGAATTTGAAAATCTGGATGGTGAATCGTTTCGCAGTTTTAATGTACAGTACCCGTTTTCATTCGGAGAATTTACGAGCAGTCCGCCCTCTCATCTCAATGCAGATCTGACTGCCGCTAAATGGTTCTGGAATCAGCGTCTGCGCATCATATTATCGGGAAAAAATGTACTAAACAGAGAGTATTTTCCGCATCCGCTCTCTGTACGGGAGGGTTTTACCTTTTCGCTGAAGGCCGAAATGAGATTTTAAGTTTTCGTCTGCACGCTGTTTCTGCGGGCTCACGGCTCAGTATCTGTTCACGGTAGGCATTGAAAAGTCTTCAAAGAAAAAGATTGGCAAATTAATGGCTGCATTAATAACATCCGTAAAAATCTTCTCCGCTATTGATACTTTCGTTCACTTTTTTACGCTATGAGTATATATAGGTCAGAGTCTTCGGCATGCGCGCTTTTCAGCACCGAAGAAAATGTAACGACCTGGGTTTTCAAGCTTTCCCGTGTCGTTCATGCACCATCTAACGATCCTGATAAGAAACGAGAGTATCAGTCGTGATGGGTTATCAAATATATATGTAGAACTTTCCTGTAACTGATGTGCAATTCCATTTATTCTGCCATCATAAACCCTTCCTTCTTATGAAACCACTTTACAAATTACGCTTTATTGGGCCGGGTCTGCTACTGTGCATTTTTACTGCTGTAGCGGTTATTCCGGCCTCTGCCCAGGACGTCTCTGTTTCAGAGAGCGCAAAATATCCGGGAGCCTTCGAAATCCGGACAGATCAAGCTGAAGGTGTTACCCCGATAGAGTCACTTTTTCATCCAAAATCGCTGGTCAATACTCATTTCCGGGATCCGGCCGATGAAATCTGGTTACGTACGAATTGGCAATCCGCTGAGATAAATTTTCGGCCCATTGGCCTGCCTCAGCCCGCTGGTGATCTGAACGGAGACGGAACCACCGATCTGTACAGCAGCTATACGATTACAGCAGATCAAAGAACAAGCGACCTCAGCGATTTAACTCCAAAAACGCTGATTTACTTTAGCCCCTCTCCCTCATCCGAACCTGATCACATAATTTATGAAACACTTATAGCCGTTGGAGATTTTAACGGAAGCGGTAATCAAAATTTGATGACTCGTTCATCAGAACCCGATTACACGCTCTATGAATTTAATGGAGATGAATTTATCTCATTAACCGGACCAACGGGAATTTCAACTCCCTCATCTTTCTGGAATGATTACCACGACCTTGATGGGGACGGGGCAACTGACCTGTTTAGAACGGCCTCATTCAACCTTGAGGTACTCTTTGGGGCCGGTCATGAAAACGATTATGAGCTTGAAACGTATAATCTTTTGTTTATCCTGGCCAATGAGGGAATTCAGCAGAATATTACGGACTACACTCTTAAAAACTACTTCAGCTATAACGACCGCACATTTATTGTGGTTCGCGGGCTTGTGCGAGAAGGTGAAGATGCCGGCCGCTATGCTATGATCTTTGAAATGGACCATGACAGAAGCCTTAGCCTATATCAATTTTTCAAAATATCTGATGTCCCCTCAACTGTGTCAGGCTCTCTCTTTGTTGCAAAACATACCGGTGATGAGGGGTACTCGCTCATCTTTTCTCATCCACTTGAACACGACGCAACACAATCTGACGATCCTGACTTTGGCACCTACCGATTTAAGCCGTCGGAGGAAAATGGAGTACTCTTCGATACGGAAAGGATTCAATATTATGCAACGAGGGCGTGGCCGATAGGTGATATGCGCGGAGATGGACGAACCTCATTCATAGTAAACGTAATCGATGATAACGGCACTGCCTATTATCTTGCTGAATCAGAGCCAGGGGCTGATCAGCTTTTGGTCGGCGATCTGCTTCCCGGACAGGGAGAGAACTCCTCTGTTGCAGTAAATTTTAATGTGAACAGAACATACCGAGATCTAACCGGAAATGGTTTGGATGACTACATATATTCTTTTTCAGAGAGCGTAGCGATAGAGAACAGTCTGTTCGGCAGCTATCTTATTGAGGGTGCCTCAGAAGGCAGTTTTCCAGCCACTGCCTATTCACTGCCAAACAGCGATTATACAGTTCGAACAGCACATGAGATTTTTGGATTAGGTGACGTGACGGGTAACGGCGCGGATGACTTTGCCGTATTTTACAGAGAGGGAACCGCTTCATCACTTGCTCTCCACCAGGGCGGAAGCAACTGGAAAACTCCTCTGAAAACTTGGGAACTCGCTGTGAACACATTTATAAGAGATGTGGTTGCAGGACAATTTGTAAACAATGCCAGAACCGATCTCGCCATACTTAGCAGGTTTCCGGATCAGGATTCAGGTACTTTTACTTCAGACATTCGATTTTTTGAAGGCGGCGGAAATTTTCCTGATGAGCCCTACCTTCGTATTGAAGAGGATGATTTTTGGCCGGGGCTTGGAGCTACTTTTTCAAATATAAATTCAATTGCTGTTGCAGGCGATGTAAACGGGTCTGGTTATGATGATCTGCTGGTAGGGTCGCCGCTTGGGCGAGACAGTAACAACCAGACCGTAACCGTTGGACTCTATTTTGGCGGGCCCGGCCTTAGTGCAGGTGAGCCTGATGTAAGATTTTCACCAGTAGGAAACTCTGCGTGGCTCGGGTCCACACTTACCGGTCTCGGAGATCTAAATGGGGATGGGTTTCACGACTTTGCTGTCGTAAACGCGGATGAGATCATTCCTGAGGAGGGCAACTTTTATAGAGGACGTGTTCACATCTACCACGGAAGTGCGTCCGCTGAAGATCCTGGCTATTTTGACTCTCCTTCACGAACTCTCAGGGCTGATTCCATATCGGTAGCCAGCGGATATAATATGGGGATTTTTGGATTTTCCGAAGTAGCCACCGGAGACTTCAGCGGGAACGGATCAAAAGAGATCGTAGCCGAATCTTTTTTCCACAGCTTTAACAACCGGGGCGTTCCGGGCGTACATATTTTTGAGAGTCGCCGTACAACGTCTCAGCCATCTCAGATGCTTGGCCTTCGCAATGATGATTTTTCAGGGCCGTTTCAGGACTCCGAGCTCATTCTTTCAATGGGACGAAATCTCTTTGCCGGTATACCTGACCTTTCAGGTGACGGCCATGAAAAGCTGCTTGTGGTTGGCAGCAGTGGTCTTACGAATGCGGCCCTCTTTCGCAGCGGAACACGATTTGAACAAACCCCCGCCGTCATTTACAGGGCGCCCAATCAATCCACAACTATGGGCGCTTCGGGAAACTTTGTCAACATTCAGTTCAATAGCGTAGTTGGTGATTTTAACGGTGACGGCACGCTGAACTTCTTAACGATTCAGCCGGGGGATAGGAATTACAGGGACACGCCCATTTACCTGTTCGAAATTGAAGCTACCGGATCAGTCCCGGTGGGGTCAAGAACCGTTTTAAAAATGGAAAGCACGACCAGCGCGGGTGGCACCATCTCTGAGCCACGAACCCGATCGACTGTTACGATTCCCGAGGGCGCCGTATCTGAAGATCAGGAGATTGAGGTTGGTACATTCAACTCGGTTCCTCCCGGTGCAAATGTCGGCGGCGTTGTTCTCTACCTGGGCCCGGCCGGCCTTACGTTCAATCAACCGGTGAGCATCACCATTGAGTACGACACCGAAGATATTCCGGACGGTATCGAGGAGGAAGATCTCAAACTGATTCGCTACGACGAATCAGATGATGAATGGTTTGAGCTGGAAACTACGGTAGATACGGACCTGAAAACTCTGACCGCGGAAACACTCACTTTTTCAGGGTTTGCTGCCGGAACCATTGGTGAAATCACGTCAGCAGATCGTGAAGAGTCGGACCTGCCGGTGCGGTTTGATCTTGCCCAAAACTATCCCAACCCGTTTAATCCAATTACGACAATCAGGTATGATTTACCCGTTTCAAGTGATGTAAGGCTTGAAGTCTACGACATCATCGGCAGACGGGTTGCTGTTCTGGTGAATGATCAAATACAGGCGGGCCGTTACACCGTACAGTTTGATGCATCAGGATTTGCAAGCGGCGTTTACTTTTACAGGCTGCAGGCAGGCTCGTTTGTTCAAACCCGAAAACTTACGGTGATTAA
>CAZKIZ010000018.1:0-13421 GCA_964552935.1 uncultured Rhodohalobacter sp.
TGGAGGATGGGCTGATTTCTCTTCAGTATATTGGTCCTTCTTATGCGAAAGGATCGAACGGTATCCTCTATTTTGGAGGCACAAAAGGAGTTACCGCATTTAATCCGAGCCTGCTCAGCACCAACACCATCCCACCCCAGGTTGTGATATCTGATTTCAGGCTGTTTAACGAGTCCGTGCTGCCCGGCCCGGACTCGCCGCTAAAAGAGCAGATTGAGAAGGCGAGGGAGATCACCATAGCCCATAATCAAAGCGAAGTGGCGTTTGAATATGCCGGGCTGCACTATAGCAACCCTTCAAAAAACCAGTACAAATACCAGCTTGTTGGCTTTGACGAGCAGTGGGTGGATGCCGGCAACCGCCGCATTGCAGCCTACACCAACCTTGCCCCCGGAGAATACACCTTTCGCGTGCAGGCCTCCAACTCAGATGGCATCTGGAATGAGGAGGGTGCGTCGCTAACCTTAACCGTGCTGCCGCCGTGGTATCGCACCTGGTGGGCGTATGGACTGTTTACTCTCCTGTTAGGTGGATTCATTTTTGGAGGTGACCGGTTTCAGCGACGCAGACTGGCCATTAAAGAGCAGGAACGGGCGACACTGCGTGAGGCCGAACTTCGCGCGGAAGAGGAGAATAAGCGCCGGGCTGACACTGAGCAGCTCAGCAAAATCGGCCGGACCATTACCTCTACCCTATCGGTTGACAAGATTATTGATACTACCTATCAAAATGTAAATGAGCTGATGGAGGCGGAAGTCTTTGGTGTAGGAATATACAATAAGGAAAAGAGTCGGCTTGAGTTTCCCGCCACTAAAGAGAAAGGCAAGATGCTTTCTGCCTATTCCCACAACATTGATAATGACAAGTGGCTATCCGTATGGTGCTTTAAAAACCAGAAAGAGATCATACTCAGTGATTTTGAAAATCAATATACAAACTACATTAATGAAATAATCACTCCCAAACAGGGTGAGATTCCGCACTCTGTGATCTACCTGCCGCTTGTACATAAGGGTGAAACCATTGGCGTACTAACCACGCAGAGTTTCAAGAAGAACGCCTACTCTGAGTATCATGTAAACCTGCTCCGGAACCTGGCAAACTATGCGGCCATTGCCCTGGACAACGCGGAAGCATACCGTAAGCTCAGCACTACACTAAATGAACTAAAAGCCGCCCAAACGCAGCTTATTCAACAGGAAAAACTGGCATCACTGGGTCAGCTCACCGCCGGGATAGCCCATGAAATCAAGAATCCGCTGAACTTTGTGAATAATTTTTCGGAACTGAGTATGGAGTTGATTGAGGAAGTTAGGGAAGAAGTGCGACGGGGGACCGTTGACCGAAGAGCGGGGAGAGAAAAGGGAAAAGTGACGGGGGACGAAAGATCGGGGACCGAAGAAAACTCTCTCCGCCAGCCGGCGGAGAGTGCCGAAGCGGAGCGAAGGCGAGGGGTGTCCGATGCAGATCCTAATCCAGACCCCACCCTCATCCACGAAATCCTCAACGACATCGAGACCAACCTAAGGAAAATCCACGAACACGGCTCAAGGGCTGACGGTATTGTAAAGTCGATGCTCCAACACTCTCGTGGCGGTACGGGCAAGATGGAACCCACGGATCTGAACGGGCTGATAAAAGAGTACGTGAACCTGGCCTTTCATGGTATGCGGGCAGGTAAAAAACCGATTAATACAGATATCGAGCTGAACCTGGATGAAAAGATCAAAGAAATTCCTTTAATTGCGGAGGATTTCAGCCGGGTGATTTTGAACCTTTGTAATAATGCGTTTGATGCGATGAGGGAAAAGCAGGGTTCAGGGCACAGGGTTCAGGGTGCAGGGGATTATGAACCAAAGCTCACAGTCCGAACTAAATCAGTTCATGGTAAGGTAACCATCGAGATTGAAGACAATGGCCCGGGAATTCCTGAGGAGATGAGGGATAAAATCATGCAGCCGTTTTTTACCACAAAGAAAGGAACGGATGGTACGGGGCTGGGGCTGAGTATCACGAATGATATTATCAAAGCGCACGGGGGTGAATTTGATATTCATTCGAAAAAGGAAGGCACCATCATGGCGGTAACTCTTTATCAATTATAAATCAGCGTACAACTATGGCGGCACCATCTGAGCTATCAAAAAAACTGGAGCAGCGCGAAGCTGAAATCTCTGTGATTAACAGCATTCAGGAAGGGATCCTTGCCCAGAAAGAGATGCAGGAGATTTATGACCTGGTCGGTGATAAAATCAGGGATCTCTTTGATGCCCAGGTTGTCGTTGTTTCCACTTTTAATCACGATAACAGTACTGAAGTCTTTCATTATGCTTTTGAAGAAGGTGAACGCCATACTGTAGATCCACGGCCTATTGATAAACTCCGGAAAAAGCTGATTGAAACTGGTCAGCTGATTCTTATCAATGAAAATGCTGATGATATCTGGAGAGAAATCACCGGTGAGGAGCCCACAGTAGCCCCCGGAACAAAACTGACTAAATCTGCACTTTATGTCCCAATGGCCGCCGGGAATACGGTCTTCGGCTATATCAGCCTTCAAAATGTTGACAGAGAACAAGCCTTCAGTGATTCAGATGTCCGCCTGTTAAGCACTATGGCCAATAGCATCAGCTTGGCGCTGGAGAACGCACGCCTTTTTAACGAAACTGAGCAGCGAAATGCGGAGCTTGCGGTGATCAACAGCGTGCAGGAAGGCCTGGTTGCCGAGATGGACCTGCAGGGGATTTATGAGTTGGTGGGAGATCGAATTCAGGAGCTTTTTGATGCCCAGGTTGTCTCTATTGCCACATTCAACCATGAAACGTCAAAAGAACATTTTCAATATAACTTTGAGGATGGAGAACGATTCTATCCCGATCCGCGCCCGCTGGATAATTTCAGGAAAAGATTGATCGAAGCGAAAGAGCTGATCCTGATTAATGAAAACTTTCCGGACCAAGCTGAAAAAATTATGGGTTTTAAACCCGAACCTGTTCCCGGAACTGAGCTTCCCAAATCTGTATTGTTCGTTCCGCTGGTACTCGGAGACTCTGTGAAGGGATATGTCAGCCTTCAAAACCTGGATCATGAACAGGCGTTTCCGGAGTCTGATGTGCGTCTGCTCAGCACTCTTGCAAACAGCATGAGCGTGGCCATTGAAAATGCCCGCCTCTTTGATGAAACCACACGCCTTCTGGACGAAACGGAACAGCGAAATGCGGAGCTGGCAGTGATCAACAGTGTTCAGGACGGACTTGTGCGGGAAATGGACATGACGGCTATTTATAAACTGGTTGGGGAAAAGATATGCGACGTTTTGGATACCCAGGCTATGGTTATCCGTACGTTCGATCACGATTCCGGCCTGGAGCATTGGCAGTATGCCGTTGAAAATGAAGAAGAGATTACCGTTGATCCTCAGCCCTTTATTTTTGCCAATAAAATTCTGATCGAAAAGAAAGAACCGCTCTTCATTAACGAAGGTTTTGAGCAGTTTGCAGCAAGTTATGGTGAAAGAGCTTCAACCACAGGCCTTGCCCCAAAATCAGTGATCTTTGTACCGATGATTATCAGCGATGTTGTTATAGGATCGGTAAGCCTGCAAAACGTGGAAAAAGAGAATGCTTTCAGTGAGAGTGATCTTCAGCTCATTACCACACTTACCAACAGTATGAGCGTAGCCATTGAAAATGCACGTCTGTTTAATGAAACCACCCGGCTTCTGTCCGAAACCGAACAGCGTGCCGCTGAGCTTCAAACCGTAAATAACATAAGCCGGGCGATGGTATCAAAACTTGAGCTGGATGCTTTAATCAGTTTAGTAGGCGAACAGATGCGCAAAACCTTCAGGGCGGATATTGTTTACCTGGCTACGCACGATCGAAAATCAAATATGCTCCATTTTCCCTACTATTATGGCGATAAATCTGAATCGAGACCATTTGGCAAAGGCGTGACTGAAAAAATTATCAGAAGTCAGGAGCCATTACTAATCAATCAAGATCTCGACAAGACATACAAAGAAATCGACGTTGAGAAAAAGGGACAGATGGTGGAGTCTTATTTAGGCGTGCCTATCATGGCCGGAGAGAAATCAATCGGTGTAATTAGCGTACAGAGTAAGGAGCAGTCCAACCGATTTTCTGAAAATGATTTAAGATTACTGACTACCATCGCCTCAAACGTTGGAATTGCAATACAAAATGCTGAATCGTACGAAAAACTTCGATCGGCTCTTAACGACTTGAAAGCGGCTCAGGAGCAACTGATACAGCAGGAAAAACTCGCATCGCTAGGTCAGCTCACGGCAGGCATCGCCCATGAGATCAAGAATCCGCTGAACTTTGTGAATAATTTTTCTGAGGTGAGCCTGGAGCTGGTTGAGGAGGTACGGGAGGAAGTTTTAAGGGAAAAGGCAAAAGTGAAAAGTGAGAAGGAACCGTCCCCCTTCGAAGGGGGAAGTGAGCGGAGCGAGCTGGGGGATGACGCGATCTCCTCAAATTACGAAAACTCCACCCTCATCCTCGACATCCTCAACGACATCGAAGCCAATCTTCGCAAAATACATGAACACGGTACACGGGCTGACGGCATAGTAAAATCGATGCTGCAGCATTCGCGAGGCGGAAGCGGAAAGGTTGAGCCTACAGACGTCAATGCTCTGATTAAAGAGTATGTAAACCTGTCATTTCACGGTATGCGGGCAGGCAAGCATCCGATCAACGTAGATATCGACCTGCAGCTGGATACATCCGTTGGCAACATCCCGATGATAGGGGAAGATTTCTCCCGGGTGATTCTGAACCTGTGTAATAATGCCTTTGATGCGATGAGGGAGAAAACCCTTGGAGGGTTGGAAGTCTATCAACCCAAATTAACGGTTCGAACCAAGTCTGATAGCGGTAAAGTAACCATCGAGATTGAAGACAATGGGCCGGGTATTCCTGAAGAGATGAAGGATAGAATTCTTCAGCCGTTTTTTACAACGAAAAAAGGAACGGACGGAACCGGGCTGGGACTTTCAATCACTGACGATATCATCAAAGCACACGGCGGTGATTTAGCCATACGATCAAAAAAAGGCATAGGCACTGCATTCACCATCACTATAACTAAATAAAGAGTACAATGAGTAATAAAATGAAGCTATTAGTAGTAGATGACGAACGGGATGTAGAGATGCTGTTTCGGCAAAAGTTCAGAAAAGAGACCCGCAATGGTTCGCTTGAACTGAAATTTGCCTTTTCGGGACAGGAAGCTCTCGACATATTAAAGAGTAACGATCCGCCGGAAATCATGTATATTTTCTCAGACATCAATATGCCGGGAATGTCGGGGCTTGATCTTTTGAAAACTGTAAAAAAGGAGTTTCCGGATATTAAAGTTAGTATGATCTCGGCATACGGTGACCAGGAAAATTATGACAGGGCGATGGAATCCGGAGCCAAAGAGTTTTTTACCAAACCGATCGACTTTAATTCATTGAAAGAAGAGATTTTAAAAATAATCTAAATACACTGGGGTTACATTTATGAACAGAGCAGATCACAAAATTTTGGTTGTGGATGATGAGCCGGACCTGCAAATGCTGATGATGCAGAAATTCAGGAAACAGGTGAAGTCTAAAGAGTATGAATTTCTGTTTGCGGAAAACGGCTCTGAGGCACTTGAAATGGTCTCCAATCACTCGGATTTATCTCTGATTCTAAGTGACATCAACATGCCAAAAATGGATGGGTTAACGCTCCTTGATGAACTTCGTAAGCTGGACCGGGCGGACCTGAAAACCGTGATGGTTTCGGCTTACGGCGACATGGAGAATATCCGAACGGCAATGAATCGCGGTGCTTACGATTTTGTAACCAAACCAATCGACTTTAAAGATCTTGAAACTACAATAGAGAAGACGATTAGCGAGATTAATCGATTCCTGAAATCGAAGGAGATGGAGGCACAGCTGGAGGCGCTAAACTACGATCTCGACATGGCGGCCCGTATTCAGCAGAAAATTCTTCATCAAGATTTCCCCGTCTTTCCGGAGGATAACCGGTTCGAAATTTTCGCCAATATGATCGCAGCAAAGCATGTGGGCGGCGATTTTTATGACTTTTTTAAATTCGACGACGATCACCTGGCATTTTTTATCGGCGATGTGGCGGGAAAAGGGATGCCTGCAGCCATCTACATGGCGGTTTGCCGTACGATGTTAAAAGCTATCGGTTCTGAGGTAAAATCTCCATCAGACTGCATCACCAAGGTAAATAATATGCTCATTCCCGAAAGCGATATTTCCACATTTGTAACGGTTTTTTACGGATTACTGAATGTGAAAACGGGAGAGTTATCCTACTGTAACGGCGGGCATAATCTGCCCTACATTCAATCAACCGACGGAGCTGTAACTGAGCTTGAAAACATTGGAGGACTGCTTCTGGGAAAGTTCGAAAATGCACCCTATGATATGAACACAATTCAGCTTAATCCGGGCGACACCATCGTTACGTTTACAGATGGTGTGACCGAAGCGGAAGATGAAGACGGCAGCTTCTTTGATGAAGAACGCGTAATTACATACCTCAAAAAACAACCTGGTAAATCTCTGGATTCACTTGTAAAGGGACTGTTCCTTGAGGTGATGAAATTTACGGGAGCCGCCGACCAATCGGATGACATCACCGTACTGTCTGTTCAGTACGCACCAGAATAAACCCAGTACAGGATTGGATTCACTCCTCTTGATAGGCTTCTACCGCTTCGTCAAGAGTTTTATAGTGATCGAATACAGTGATAAGTTTCGTAACAATCAGCAGGCTTTCGATCCTGTCCGATGCACCACAGATTTTAAAGTCGCCTCCTGCCTTTCGCATCGTTGTCAGCGCTGTAATAAAAATGCCAAGGCCCGAAGAGTTCATAAAACTGACCTTACTGAGATCAGCTACAATATTGTTCTTTCCTTTTTCAGCCAGCTCCTTTAGCTCATTATGAAAATCAGCAGCATCAGGACCGCCCATTACTTTTCCTTTAAAAGTAAAGATGATCGTATTGTACTTTTCCGAAATTGAATATTTCATAGTCAACGTTTAGTTATAATTTGTGCTGTGGACGATAGATTGACTGGTGAGTCTGCTTGTGCTGATAGTCAGTTTTCTTCACTCATTTGCCCCTAAAGTCAGCGATTTTAACCATTTATTGGTATATACAAAATTTCATGGTAAAATGTAAGTCTGACGCTATGATGTTTTGAGCAACGCATGCCTGATTACAGCGGTCTACAGCACATTGAGAGGCTTTTTTATTCATAGTTGCAGCTCGATCAGACAGACTGAATCCATCGGTCAGAACTTAATTGCACGTGCAACTTATTACTCCTCAATGGCATAGAGCGCGCTCCGCAATTCCGTTTTGTCGCTTTTTTTACGTTACCTGTGTGAAGCCCGAAAGTCAGCGGTTGGTGGTGTTTGATAATTTATAATCATTTAAACAAGAACGCGGCCGTTTGTACCAGAGTTACATGGCTGTTATGCTATACCTGATGATAGCCGGTGCACCATCTTCCAGCTCACCACTCACGTAAATATCACCATCTACTGCATTTCTGAGCCTCAGGCCTTCATCAAGAGTAAGCTGCCCAAGCGGTTCACCGTCAGGCGACAGATGGTACCAGCTTTGATTTGCCGATTCCGGTACTATTTTGGCCAGCCACAAACTCTCATCATGCATCACCATAATCTGTGAAAAGAGCGGAAACGTATCTCCTATAGAGTTTCTCAGATCACCCGACATATCCCCGAACCGTCCGCCGAACATTCTTTCATTCAAAGCAGATATCGCTTGGTTGTTCACCGGCTGCACCGGGTATCCTTCCAGATCAATCTCTTTTATGAGCTCTCCGGTATTGCTGTAGTGATAAATTACCGGATCACCGGTCCACGCCTTAAAGTACGTTCCGTCGTTTTTCGGTGTGATTTGATTACCCGGCATCTCTGAAATTCCAATCCTAATCTGGTTTCCATCCATATTCAGCTCTATCATGGACCCATTGCGAAATTTCACGTCTGTGTCATCAATAAAATCTCCCTGCCGGTTCAATAATCTCACTTCGCTATATCCATCAGGGAATTCATCTGATTCATCGTTAACTCGATAGATGACCGGATATCCGCTTGCTGCTGGAGTTAATGCTCGACTGGGAAACCCGTTTTCGCCCCGCGGAAAGGCGACATCGTAAGCCGGACTCCACTCGTAATCACCGCTTTTATAAAACACCAGCAGCGATCGACGAGTGTGATCGCTGATATAGAGGGTATCGTTCTGGCCAATTATAGGCCTTGCGGGCTGCTGAAATTCGCCCGGGCCGCTGCCCTCTCTTCCAAAACTGTTCTGATAGGTGCCTTGGCTGTCGTACACGTGAATCTCAAACGACGAAAGATCCATCACCAGGCGGTTTCCCTCTGAATCGATTTCGGTATACACGGGCTGGCCAACAATCAGGTCCCCCTGGTCAGATAGAACCTCAACTTGTTCAAGCTGGTACAACGGTAAATCTGAGAAATGATCTTCCTCAATTTCATCTTCAGAACATCCTTTTAGAATAATCACGAGGATTAAAAGAGCAAACGTAAAAAGTTTGTAATGATGTAGCATAATTTTTTGATCTATTCTTCTTTTTTAGTGTGATTTACCGCAACAATAAAGAGTAAAACAGTAATAGAAGCCACGAGTATATTACCTGCCGAGTAACTTTCATATTCTTGACGATTGTGAAAATCAAAAAGTCTTAATTATTTAATCCGATTTGAAATATCCATGCTCTGATGGAGCACTCGTATAATTTGAATGGATTCTCCGGACTTTTTAAAGAATATGATGTGCTTTTCGTATAGGTAACTCATATAGCCGGGTTTTAAACTCTCACGATTTACTCCAGGTGTGTCTGGTGAGTTAGCGATCTGTTCTAATTTGTCCTGTAAGCCTTTCGGAAATCTTTCTGCCTGCTCAACACCCGATCTATCAACCGAATAATCTCCAAAGCCCCCTAAAATCCTTCTCTGCCTTTCGGGAGAGCGTATAATGTTTCATTTGATTGTCTTTTCCTGAGCCATTTGGATCTTGGCAAATTAGTAATTTAGTTTATTAGTTATCAGGAACTAATATTAGATTATTTGTAATATTTAACCGAATTATCTAATCACCCAATCAACTAATAACCAATAACAAAACAATGGACCTGAAACTAACCGATCAACGATTCATCGTCTGCGGGGCCAGCAGCGGCTTCGGACAGGCAATTGCCAAACAGTTACTCATTGAAGGGGCAAAGGTTGTAGTTGTGGCCCGCAGGGGTGATAAGCTTCGAGACATATTTGGACATTTTGAAGGGCAGACCGAAATTGTAGAAGGCAGCCTTATCTACAGCGAAACTCTCGACAAAATAGAGAAAACAGCGGGAAAGGGAGAATTTCACGGAATCGTGTTTAACGCCGGTGGCCCGCCAACCGGCACTGCACTTCAAACAGACATGAAAGACTGGGACGCCGCCTGGCAGCTTGTGATGCGATGGAAGATCGACCTGGCCCTGCGCCTCGCTCCACTGATGGTTGAAAAAGGGTATGGCAGAATGCTTTTCGTAGAGAGTAAATCGGTAAAGCAGCCGCTGCCGGCACTTACGCTCAGTAACGCTTTCCGGGCCGGGGTTGTGGGATTTGCTAAAACACTGTCCACGGAAGTGGCGCCGAAAGGAGTCACCGTAAACATTATAGCGCCGGGCGCACACGATACGCCCGCTATCGAACGGGTGATCAAGAATAACAGCAGCGGCAAAGGCATCTCATACGAAAAAGCGCGCGAGCAGATGGAGCAGACGATCCCGGTGCGCCGAATGGGAACGGCCGAGGAGTTCGCCTCCCTCGCCGCCTGGCTCCTCTCCCCTCACAGCGGATATGTGACCGGGCAGACCATCAGCCACGACGGCGGGGCTATCGCAGGATTGTTTGGATAGTTGGTTTATTTGGTGTGGATTATATGGTTTCAATTTCGTAAATAGATTTCGCTAATCCTACTCGTCATTCCTACCGCTATGAGACTATTTTTACTACTGTTCTGCCTGCTCTTATCACTACTTCCTGCAGTGATTTTTGCACAAAGTGCCAATCAACCCGGCCAGTATCAATTTGAAAACTGGTACGAAACACGAGAGTTCTCACCCTACTCATTTGTGAATGGACAAACCGCTGGGATGGGGCTACTCGATTTTACCGTCCGCGATTCAACCGGCGATCTTTTCAGAAACTCTGCCAAAAACTACCGTGGGAGCGGCAGCCGCCTGATTATATCGCCCTCTTACACCGGAATGTCGATGAGGTTGGACAGGGAGCAACGAATCCGGCAGCAATTTGGTGAGAATCAGACTATCGAAACCAGTACAATTAATAACCGAAACACCTATAACACTTTATTTTTACCCCTTGGGTTGATATATGAAACCGGCTCTTTCTACGCTGGCGGACTGATCACATTCAGTAATTTCAGCAATGATCTTGTGGTAGAAGAACAAACCACCTCTGCAGGAAACGTCACTTCATCGAACTTGTTCACAAACGATGAAAATGTCAGCGGCAGACCGTTTCATCTGCTTGCCGGATACCACTTATCAGATGATATAACCATATCTCTCTTTTATAAAAGGATGAACCTGGATAGAGACAATACGTTTATAAACCGTTCAAATCAAATTACTTCCGAATCTGAAAACACGTTCAGATCTGAGTTCATGGGAACCGGAATTGGCTTCTCTGTTTTAAATGGCAGATCGTATCTTCTTGCCGGTTTGTACAGTAACCGAAGCGAAAACAGGGAAGAGGACTCAGCAGGAAGATTTTGGAGTGAAGCAGACGGCTTTACCCTGGAGTATGAACACCTTCAACCTTTGACTGAGACTCTTTCTGCGGGTTTAAAAGCCACTTTCAGCAGGCGAAATATTGATGACAGAACTACCCAAAACATATTTGATCAATATGATGCCCGTTTCAACACTACTGGAATAGGTGCGGGAATAAATAAGCGACTTTCTTCTACTGTGGTTGCCGCGGAGCTGTTTTACACTATGTCGGAGTTCCGGGTTGACCAGGAGCAAACCTTTACACAGGATGGTATCTCAGAAACTACCCAGACCGTGAACCAGAATTTCCTGATTCTGCGCGCCGGCATAGACACGCCATTTTATTCAGATATTCGCCTGCAGGCGGGTATTCAGCACACGTTTATTGACCGCAGTATTAATTTTAGTGATTCAGCAACCCTGGAAGACCAGTTGATTTTTGAATCGAATTTCACAAACAATCCATTATCGAAGGAGTCTTTAACCCGATTTACATCTGGCCTAACCTACTCATTAGCTTCACTTGATTTTATTTACAGCCTGAATGTTGAACTGAGGCCTCAAAATATTGTTTTCTCTCAAAATGAATCAAATAACAACCTTTCCAGCCAGTTTGTGAATCAGATCAGTGTCTCTTACAGGTTTTAATTCAGATCACGGCTTAGAAAAAATGAATTAGCGCCAGAATGGCCACTTAAAGACCAATTACGTGTTTCAGTAACTGTCCATTAATTTGCTGATTCGTGCTTGCCCGTTTAAAGATTCATGAGTCACTACTTGGCGAGGACAGATCAAACTCAGCCTCAAAACGGAGTTCATCGCGCAGGTACAGCCGATAGTAGTACCGTTCATTCTCCAGATCGAACTCCTTTGCCCAGCGGTTGATTTCTCTTTGAGGCCGGTCTTCAATTGTGCGGTGATCAGCCGGAAAATACTGAAGCAGTGCTGTTCCCTCATCATCTGCATAGCCGCCGTAGAAGTTTTGATCGTGCTGAGTACCATCCGGATAGCGGTGATCGTGGCTCAGGTGTAGTCCGTGCTGTGTCATCTTAACGATCCAGGTCCGCGAACTGTCCTCATTTACGATAAAGGGAATTCGAACCTCACTATCACTGCACTCTTTCAGGGTCATTGTCAAATCAGCCCCGTCCAGTTCATGATTCTCGCCAAGATCAATAAATGTGGTCTTTCCGCTGTAGGTATGTCCACAGTACTCTTGGTACTGATTCATAAATGCTATCTGACCGGACCTTTCAGAGTCGCAGGATACTGCCATAAAAATGAACATGATGACGCTACAGATTCCAATAAATGTCGATTTCGAAGCAGTGTACTGCATTGCGGCTATCCTCATTTGTATAGTTTTAAACGTTTTGTGATGATTCATTACGGTTCATTCACAGAGAACATAAGCAATCGCGATGACACTATTTCACGGACATTTCCTTCAATTTGGTACCTGCATTTACAATAAAGCTTTCAGGCAACCGACAGATTAAATCTGCGAATCAAAGTGGCATGCTGAGATGGACTGCGAAATAGAACCTATACTCCCTTGTTACGAATTCGTTATGGTTAAATCGTTCTGCTTTCTTTAATTGAAGTAAATTAAAAAACTGAAAATAATATGGAAGCACTAAAAAAAGGCTCATTAATTCTCGCACTCCTGGTAACCGGCCTGTTTGCCTATGAATGTACAGATGCTCAGCAACTCCCCGTAGGCGGATTTGATACCAATCTCGAAAAAAAGAGTATCGATCTGAGTGAGATCATTGGCGGGGGGCCGGGCAAAGATGGTATTCCGTCAATCGACAACCCTTCATTTGTATCTCAGAAGGAGGCCTCCGAATGGCTGAAGCCCAGGGAGCCGGTCATTTCACTCGTTGTGAATGGAGAAGCACGCGCCTACCCAATACAAATACTGATGTGGCATGAAATCGCCAACGATGAGCTTGGCGGTGTTCCTGTATCGGTCACATTCTGCCCTCTGTGTTACTCCGCTATCGTTTTCGATCGCAGACTGGATGGAGAGGTGTATGAATTCGGGGTATCCGGCATGCTGCGACACTCCGATATGATCATGTATGACCGAACAACGGAATCACTCTGGCAGCAGTTTTCAGGTGTGGCGCTGGTTGGCGACCTGACCGGAAAAGAGCTCACGATTATGCCAAGCCAGCTGATCTCATTTGAGCAGTTCAGAGAAGCCCACCCTGATGCAGAGGTTCTGTCGAGAGATACAGGCCACAGGAGAAATTACGGTGAGAATCCGTATGCCGGCTATGACAACATCAACAACTCCCCATTCCTGATGAAATCCGAGGATATATCGGACAAACTGCCGCCTATGGAAAAGATCATTGGTGTGAGATCCGATAATGAACAGATTGGATATCCATACAGTGTTACCGCAGAGAAACGGGTTCTGCACGATGAAATTGACGGGCAGCCAATTGTGATCTTTCACCTGGATGGTATGGCCTCAGCGCTGGATAATCAACAGATTGGGAATTCAAGAGACGATGGTGCCACAGGTGTGTTTTCA
>CAZKIZ010000018.1:13521-19028 GCA_964552935.1 uncultured Rhodohalobacter sp.
ATTTCCGATATGATCAAAACCTTCAGAAATAAAACGATCGGTGCACATTTCGCAATTTCGGATGATTTGCACGATGACCGGATGAAGGATGGCAATGTCCTGATGTTTATCTGGAATGACAGCAGTATACCGTGCCCCCTTACTATAGACGGTCAGCAAAAAGAACTTTTGCCGGACAGCATTCTCTGCACCACCTACCTTCACAAATTACAAATTGACAAATTAACCTGTAGTCTGAATTGGCTGCTCTTCAACCGTGAATTCTACTGCATACACACAAATGACAGTGAGGTATCGTGCAACGGACTCCTCTTTTTCGGGTCCGACTTTGTGCCCACGCTTAAGATCCCCGGGGATGAAAAGGAGTCGTTCCGAATTCTCTTTTCTGTTTTGCGGGAGGAGTTCGACAACAGCGGAACGGGACAAGAGGAGATGCTCAGAATTTTGCTGAAGCGTTTTATCATAAAATGCACGAGGCTCGCAAACCAGCAGATTATGCAAAACGGAGACAACCAGGCGGAAATTGATCTGATAAGGAATTTCAACGTCCTGGTAGAGGAGCACTACAAATCAAAAAAAGCAGTGCACGAGTATGCCGAACTGATGTTTAAGTCACCCAAAACCATCGCGAATATTTTTGGAAAAAACTCTGATAAAACTCCTCTCGAAGTAATTCACAACCGTGTGATTATAGAAGCGAAAAGATTACTTCTATATACAGATAAGACTTCAAAAGAGATTGGAATAGAGCTGGGATACAACGATCCGGCACAATTCAGCAAACTATTTAAAAAACAGGCCGGCATGACTACAACAGAATTTAAAAAAACGAAAGAGCAGATCCACTCCGGGAATTATTGACAATACAGAGTGGCGTCCTGCCATTTAAATCTATTGCTCAGTACGATAGCTTATGATTGAATTAAATAATCAATCAACAATCAACAAAGGACAATTATGAGACCATTTAATGTTCCCGAACGCAGCGAAGTAACTGAGCAGAATCAGCAGATTTTCGACGATCTAAAATCCAAGCTCGATTTTGTTCCGAATATCTACGCAACATACGCACATTCCGACAATGCACTTCACCGGTATCTGACCTTCGCCAATGGTAAAACATCACTCAACAACAAAGAGAAAGAAGTTGTGAATCTTGTGGTGAGCCAGGTCAACGGCTGCACCTACTGCCAGGCGGCACATACGGCCCTTGGTAAAATGAATGGATTCACAGAAGAGCAGACGATTGAATTACGCAAAGGCCATGCGCCATTTAACGACAAGTTCGACGCTCTTGCAAAACTGGTAAAGGCTGTAGCCGAGAACCGCGGAAAAATCTCCGATGAAGTACTACAAAACTTCTTCGATGCAGGCTACGACAAAGAGAACCTGGTGGATGTGATTGTAAATATCGGTGAGAAAGCCACTACCAACTTCCTGCACAACGTAACGGAAATTCCGGTAGACTTTCCCGCGGCACCAGAGCTTACGGAAGCTGTAGTCTGAGTGCATATGCAATAAGAAATTTGAACAGTAAGAGAATCTGTTCAAACTCAGCGACAAAATCATTCCCTATTTTGTTGCGAACATAAAAAAGGCGCTTCATTGATCTGAAGCGCCTTTATTTTTTTAATTAAAAAATTCAGTAAGGAACCGGAGAGGATTGAAACCGCGGCGTCGCCGGGACGCCGAGATGGTGTGTGAGATTGGAGTTTGTTGGTGTTTCCGGTGTATTGAAAAGATTTGGTCTTGATTTATGGATTTTTTCTAACCTGAATTATTCATCATTAATCTATCATATTTTAACTAAAAAAGAACTCGCGAGGCAGGAGCCTCGCGCTACGCTTCACTCCCTCACCTCATATCCCCACGGTGCGGGCGGTGGCTCTACGGGCTCAGATATGTCAAACTCCATGCGGATAGAGTTGCCCTGGATTGGCCAGTGAACGCCATAAGCAAGGGTCTGCTCATCCATGATATCAAGGAACCAGAAATTATCGAACCGCTCAGGCAGGATATCGGCCGTGTGTGAATCCGCCCAGAAAATCTGCCTGTTTTCAAGCCCCGGCTGTTCAGCGAAACCGCCATACTGCGTAATCTCCTCTTCTGTCCCATCCTCGTTCCTGTGATCGTGTTTCAGCAGAAGATTACCCTCTGTTTTGGTTATCAGAAGATTTCGGGAGTGATTATCATCGATATGCAGCGAAATGTGCGTCAGCTCATCCGTACACTCTCTCACGTGAATCCTGATCAGATCTGCATCAAACGTCTGGTAGAATGGTGTGGCATCGGCAAGTTCTCCCTCGTATGCATTGCCGCAGTGCTCCTGGATATTGTTCCAGAAAACTTGTTGCTCGTCAGAAAGCTCAGCTCCTGAGATCGCATCTTCCACGGTTCCATCCACAACTTCGTCAGTCTGACGTGGTTCGGAACAGGCTGCAAAAAGCAGCAGGATTGCCGGTAAAAGAATCAAATAGCGTGTCATATGTAGATTAGTTTGTTCTTGTTAAGCAGATTAAAATCCAATTAAATTGGACGGTATTCAACATTTGTTTTGAATCATCGGACAAGTCATTTCCGTACTGGCAATTCAGTACAGTCTAACTCTTCATCAATTAAAAACTCGTCCGACGACTGCCGGGTTTGCTATGTCTTAGACTCCGACGCTTACAGGATCACGAAAAACGCGTGAACGCTGTCAGGACCTGCGGACGCTGAACAGTTATTCTCCACCCAAATCACAGATAACACCAACGAAGTGACACCCCTCGACCCACGCGAACAGCACGCGTGGGCCACTCCCCTCAAGGGGAGACTTACACCAGATAACAAAAAATCAATACACCATTCACCGCACTACCCCTGAGTTAGCAGAACCAGACTCTCTTTAAGGGCTCCCACAGAATGGGTGACGTTTGCGGGAATGTCGATCTCGTCATACTGTTTTAGGCGAATATCTTTCTTATCCTGATGGTAGATCAAATCTCCTTCAAGCACCAAAAGCTTGGTGGGTTGTTTGGCTTTGTGATCTTCAAGCTTCATTCCTTTCGCAAAACCAAATAGCAACACTTTAAACTTGTCACCTATATGAAATGATTTGGCAACAGGCTTATCGGAATCTTTCAACTGCTCTTTTATCTCTTTGACGGTCATGGTAATCGGGATTTGTGATCGTTGAGTCTACTGCGTATTTCATTATAGCAGGAAACGGATAAAAACCAAAGAAATAAGGCCCTATTAAATCTGCGAGAGCAGGAAATATTTCATTACTTTGAGGATTGATTTTATTAAGAGTTTGTGAACCTTACAATAACTGTTCACCACTATCGATTTAAGACTAATATAAACAGTGATCCATCATGAAAATAGCAATTAACACCGGGGGCGGAGATGCACCGGGACTCAACGCAGCTATTCGTGCTGCAACATTAGCCGCACTAAAACATGGCTGGGAAGTCGTTGGAATAAAAAACGGGTACGGATCACTCTATGAAGACGAGCCATTTATTCCACTGAACCAGGCTACCGTCAGAGGAATCACCATGCAGGGAGGAACCATTCTGGGAACAGCCAACCGGGGTAATCCATTTGAGATGCCCTATCAAAAAGAAGATGGAACATGGGCACTTGAAGATCGCTCCGATGAAGCAGTAGAGGTATTTAAAAAGCATAACGTTGACGCTCTGATAGCAATAGGCGGTGACGGATCGATGATTATTGCGGATAAACTAACTAAAAAGGGAGTTCCAATTGTCGGAATTCCAAAAACAATTGACAACGATATCTGGGCAACGGATATTACGCTCGGTTTCGATACAGCCGTATCAACCGCCACGGAAGCGATCGACAAACTAACCACTACGGCAGAATCCCACCAAAGGATTATGGTGGTTGAAGTTATGGGGCGATATGCCGGATGGATTGCCCTTCATTCAGGACTTTCTGCATCCGCTGATGTCATTTTAATCCCTGAAGTGGAGTACACGTTCGATTCTATCGTCAAAAAAATAGAGGAACGTGAATCGCGTGGCCGGCACTATACGATTGTAGTTGTTGCGGAGGGAGCAGTGGAAAAAGGTAAATCTCACTTTGTTAAGGGCAAAGTGATCGGACAGTCGGAACAGCTTGGCGGTGCCGACCAGCATATTGCCGATAAACTTTCAGAGCTCACAGGTAAGGAATCGCGCTCCATCGTTTTGGGGCATCTTCAGCGGGGTGGATCGCCCAGCAGCTACGACCGTTTGATTTCGCTCCGCTTTGGAGCAGCAGCCATTCGCGCCATAGACGAAGGTGACCTGAATAAACTGATTGTACTGCAGGAGAATGAGCTGCGCCGAATCCCAATATCCAGCGTTGCTAATAAAATGAAGCTTGTACCGCTTGATAACGACTCACTGAAAACGGCTCGTGAGATCGGCACCTGCATGGGGGATTAACTTTCAGCAAACATCCATTTGCAGTATCGAATGATTCTCTGCTTTTATATCCTGAGAGCTGTGGATTTTATTCCGGTCCGGAGTGATTTCCACCAGTAGCTGAACATAGACCGGTCTTTCTCTCTTTCAAAGTCTATATCTCCGGTTCTGGTATCGTTCTCGGTGTTAGAAGAGCGCACGACAACAGCATTTGCAAGGTAAGAGATAATATTATTGCCGGTAGACTCTTCTAGTGACTCTTGATCGAGTGTCCGAAAAGAAAGGTCATCGTAGATTGCGGTTAAGCTTCCGGCAGCTCCAGCGTCGTCAGCTTTGAAATCAAAATAGAGTGAGTGGAGCTGTCCCTCTTTAATTCTAACAAACGCCAGCGGTTCCAGTACCGGATTGAGATCTGCCAATTGCATTCCGCTTAGATCACCTGTAATATGTTGCACCGCGTTATTTTCAAGAGAAAACTCAAATTCAACATTCAGATCCGATATCCCCATCAGTTTCGAATATGCCTTTGCCCGGATACTTTCAGAACGGTTCCTGTTTTGAATTTTTGAAAAATGGATCGAAATATCGGTAAACTCTATTTCGCCAAAAGTAGTCTGCTCTTCCTCCATTTCACGGTAGGCGATCGAACCGCCTTTCCAAATCAGAGTATCAACTGAAGCTGCAAATTTAAAATTTAAAAACTGTTCGTTCAGCAACGGCTTTTCTGTACGCGGTTTATCGGGAAAGTTTTTATCCCTTGAAATGCTCAAATCCAGATCATCTACAAGGATGGCCCCCGCCACCAGTTCATTTGACTCAAACCATTCATCTATCCGAATATCGCGAATTTGAATTCGGCCCGATGTAATATCAAAATGGTCTGACTGATGGCCCAGCTTTTCCGGAAGCTCATGCGGTGAGAGTTGAGGTACCATTCTAAAATGATCCAGGGTTAAATCACCGGGTTGCGTACTATATGATGGATTATCAGCATCCAGTCTGTAGTGTCCGCTCTCCATTAAATGAAACATATTTTCAGCATTGAACTCAGCACTTCCCACGATCTCATTTAAGCCATCCGTCGCTGCAGAA
>CAZKIZ010000019.1:0-4929 GCA_964552935.1 uncultured Rhodohalobacter sp.
AAATAAAGGCCGTGCCTACTATTCTTCACTCAATGAGCTTGGCGGTTATATTTTTGAGGATTATATACGAAATCGACGGAAAAATGTGAGATGATTTAAAACGGATACACCCGGATATCTCCTAATTCCGTCACAATGTAGATTTTCCGGTTTGTAAAGTCGATATCAAAAATCGGTTTTAGCTCGGTATCCTGATCAGTTTCGGGCTGATAGGTGTGAGTTAATTCTCCCTCTCCACTGAATTGGTGAATCCGTACATTTTCATGTTCGGAGATAAGAAACAGGTCCCCATCCGGTTCCATTACACCTGCTTTAAAGAAGTCCAGCCCGATTCTTGTCCGGATATCCGCCCGCTGAATGCGCTTCATCGTTTGAAAAAAATGATCTGTCACTTTCTCGAATTCTGGGAGCTTTGAAAGGTCCGTTTTACTCTGTTTCTCACCACTTATTCGGTATTGTGCGATTTCAGGGAGTGATGAGTAGACAAGCTTCAGCTGATCCGGATTTGAAGGGTCATTCACCGGAAATGCATTGGCACGATAAAACCCCGGGATCTCACGGTTCAGTACATCATCCCGAATCTCCTCGTTATTCAGTGTAGACGTTGATCCATGCGGTATTTTACCAATCTTTGATTTCAGTTCGCCTGACCAATTATAAAGATGATAGACAGATTCAGCTGACGTTCCAGCTTGAACAGGTGAGAGCATCACCTCATCCTTAGCGGTGATATGCGGCTGATTTGTCAGAGCAGGGACGATGATTTGAGTTGTTGTAACCGGCGGCGATGGAACCGATGGCAGGTAGCCGATCTCGCCATAATTAAACGCAGAGTCATATTCGCCATTCTTCAAATAGCGATGGATTAAAAATTGCCTTGTGTCCACCATGTAGAGATAGTATTCGGTTAAATAAATATGGCTGACCCATTGAATTTCTCCCGGTCCGCGTCCTTCCCGCCCAAACTGCTGCTCTATTTCACCGTCTTCAGTAAGTTTTAAAACACTCCTTTTTGCTGCATCATATACGTACAGATTTGATTGAGTGCCGAGCCGGATACTGTTCGGCGAACCGAACAGATTATCTTCATATGAGACCAGCGTGTCATACTCATCCAGTTTTACTATCACCAGCTCACTTTTCTCAATTTCATCCGCTGCACATCCGGGAAATGAGAGGCCTGTAACCACAACCATCAAGAGAATGATTGTTTTTTGCTGTTGTAGTTGATTTCCGATGGAGTTGAGAATATTCATCTGATTCCTGCCATATCATCTGTTTGGCTCCGATTATTCCAGGTTGAATCACTTTCAAACGTCCGCCCCATCGCCTGGAACTGCCGGATAAACCGACGCTTACCCACGCGGGGTGCAAACTGGGCATATTCCACCATGAACAGCCGTCGGGTTTCCGGATCGTAATAGGTAAAATGGACGAATGGTCCACCCATAAAATCATTTGTCATTCTCCATATACCCATCGTTTCAAACCCGGTTAGCCGGCTGTCTGTGCTGATTTCCCTCGTCTCCACTGGCTCCCTGTAATCTGTGACTACGTGCGACCCGTCGCGCTCTCCCTGAACAAGAATTTCCATCAGCGAGTCGCGTGTGGCATTGATCCAGTCCGGGTTTATAAAATCGGGATGATCCACATCCTCTTTCCACCAGGCCCAGATCCAGCGGTTGTTATCCGGCAGGTAGCGCCGGAACATCGCTGTTTGGGAAGAATCAATTAGCTGAACATAATCGTGCTGCAGACGCACGCGCCATCCATGGTTTTGCCACAGTGAATCAGACAGAGCTACCTGCTCTCCCCTTCGGTAGATCTCGTCCGTTCTATGCTTAAATTCCCGCTCCATCAAGTGAGAGACAAGTTCATCGCCGTTCTGAAGTATTTTTCGCGCCAGCGCCTCATCTGAGACAGATGACAGGATGAGCGTCCACTGATCTTTTGCCCAGCGGTTCATTACAGGAAAGGCAAAGCTGCTCTCCTGCTTAATCCGATTGCGGACCTCAGGACTCACCATTCCGCCTAACAGGCGCGATACGTTCGAGCTGTCATCCAGCGGTGCAGCGATGATGATATTCCTGAACCTTTTCAACTTATCGAGCTCGCTATTAGTTTTGAAATCTTTGAACGTGAGCCTGTAGGCGGGCTCTTTAGGCTGAGGCATAGTCTCTATCACCCTGCCAAAGGTTTCGCGAATGGCGTTTGCTGTCTCGCTCTCCCACTGACCGGAGTCCATCACCACAATGATTTCATCTACCGGGCCCATCGCCTTTTGCCGGTAATCGCCGCTGCAGGCTGTTATAAAAAGCAGGGAAAAGAAAGTAAACAAGCAGATTTGGTTCTGTTTTTTCATAAACACGAGCAATTATTCTATAGTTGTAGAGGTATTTCTACAAATGTAGAATTTAGAAGTCTAAAAGTAAAGCGTTATAATAATTTGAGATTGATGAAGACATTAAAAGCCAATAGAATGCATTTGTACTCGAGTCATCAAACAGTAACTGCATGTTTTCTTCGAAATAATTTTTCAGGACTGGACTTTATCAAATTCATATTCTACATTTGTAGAGAAACATAAAACACGTACTGTTATGAAGCTGTCGAAGTCAGAAGAGAAATTAATGCGATATATCTGGAAGCTGGAAAAGGCTTTTATGAAAGATCTCCTGGAGTGCTATCCCGATCCCAAACCGGCAACCACAACGGTTGCCACACTTCTTAAGAGAATGCAGGATAAAGGATTCGTGGATTATGAGAAGTTTGGCAGATCGCGCCAATACTACCCGCTGGTGAAAAAGAGCGACTACTTTGCCAAGCACATCAACGGGCTGATCCGCACTTTCTTCAATGACTCCCCTTCTCAGTTTGCATCATTTTTCACATCAGAGACCGACCTTACAGAATCGGAACTTGAAGAGCTGCAGCAGATCATAAACCGCGAACTGAAAAAGAAACGATCATGATTCTCTACCTCGTAAAGTCCACTATTTGCCTGGCCCTGCTGCTTGGAGTCTACCGCCTGTTTCTGGAAAAAGAGAAGATGCATAGATTCAACAGGTTTTTTCTGCTCTTCAGCCTGATTTTTTCATTTACCATCCCCCTGATTCCCGTTGGACTGCCCGATTCGCCACTCACAGGCCTGATCAGTGGTTCAGCCCCTGCGGAAGAAACTGCACTTATACCTGGCTCACAGGAAACTTCAGCAGCTGTCCTTCAGGCAGATCAGAATGAATCGACGTTCTCAACTACTTTCCTGCTTCAGTCACTTATTCTCATATCAGGTATGATTACTGTTGTACTGCTGCTGAGGCTGATATTCAAAGTGGACTCAATCTACCTGCGCGTAAAACGCCGACCCTCTGTTCCGTGGAAAGGCTCCATAATTGTCTTGCTCAAAGAGAATACAGCCCCTTTTAGCTTTATGAACTTCATATTTCTGAACGAGCAGGAGTATCGGTCCGGCAACATTCGCAACGAGGTGATTGTACACGAGTATGCACATGTACGGCAGCGCCACACTCTCGATATCCTTTTTCTTGAGGTCTTAAAAGCATTTTTATGGTTTCATCCCCTGTTATATTTCTATAAGAGCGCCATTCAGCTCAATCATGAGTATTTAGCTGATGAAGCCGTGGTCTCTAAAACTGACTCGGTTACCGGGTATCAGAAGCTATTGCTTCAAATGCTTCAGAGCCAGCCGTCTATTCCACTTTCAAGCCGGTTCAGCTTCCCGCTTACCAAGAAGAGACTCTTTATGATGACAAAAAAAGGTTCTCGCAGGCGCATGTTCACTAAACAGATACTCCTGCTTCCAATGATAGCCGGCCTGGCTCTTCTGCTGGGTACAGCCGCCGCTCCATTCAATCAACAGCATTCAGACCGACCGGTGACAATAGAGATCAGAAGCTCCGAAGGGGTTGTGATAGATGGAGAAAGAATTCACCACACGCATCTTGAGCGCAGACTTCACGGCATGGGGAGTGCCGGGGACAGAATTTTTGAATTAACCATCAATGAAGGTGCACATATGAAGGAGGTCCTCAGCGTAGTGAGCACAATTCGCAAGTTTAATCCATCAACAATAATCAATTCATCCACATCCGTTGAACTGCCGGATCTAAACGAAATGGAGAAGCTCAGCCAGCTCGTAAATGAGTTCGTGGTCGCCGCAAAAAAATACACCTCAATGAACAGCGGGAACACCCCGGTTAACGAACTTCAGCAGACTTACAACAGTCTTATGACAAACTACAATGCCATTCTCGATAAACAGTATGAGATCTTTCCCCATAAACAGGCGAGCATCCTTCCTCCTCCGCCGCTGCCCTCTGCCGTATAGAGTTATCGTACTAAACAAATAAAAAAAGGCGCCTGCCTAAAGATAGACGAATAGGAATAAGAAGAATTAAGTCGGGTATTTGGTATTTGTTTATGATATCAGAATTCAATTATTGATGGTTCAATTGAATCATTTGCACATTGCATCAGAGCGGATGGATATATAGCAGAAATCCCCGCCTCCCGAAATATTTTCATCACGTTTTGATCAAACAGGTAATTCTCTTTAAGAACTTTTTTACCCAGATCATCAGGCCAGGCTGAATAAGCTTTTTCTTCGGCATTTTTTCGGGTCACTTCAATATTTTCACACATTTCCGGATTCACAACAGGAAGATCAATTTCAGCATACTGGTTATACATAAATTCGAGGTTCTTATGTTTTAAATACCGGGTTTCACCAGAGAAGAGTGAAACAGCCACAAAATCAGTATTATAATCATCAATTTTAAATATATCTCCTTGCTTTACCGAAATCCTTTCTCCTGATGTTTCATCCTGTTCTACATACAGTTCTGCACCCTCATACAATACTTTTACGTAATCCTGTGCCTGGATCTCTGATGAAAACCATACCGTTAG